>QCRX01000073.1 GCA_003209275.1 Prochlorococcus sp. AG-463-P14 | reverse complement strand
CTGAAAATGTAATCCTTTCAGGACTGCATGGCAAATTAGGTACATGTAAATTAGAGAAAATAGATAAATATAGTAAATTCAAATTAAACCAAATAATTCAAGAAATAGGCTTAGAAAAGCTAACTAAAACTCCTTATGGAAAATTATCTGAGGGACAGCGTAGAAAAGTTCTAATAGCTAGAGCATTAGCGCATGAACCAGATGTATTAGTACTAGACGAGCCTACAGCTCATTTAGATATAAGTTCTCAACATGAATTAATTATTCTGCTCGAACAACTATGCAGACAAGGTAAGACATTGGTCACAGTGACTCATAATCTTGATTTAATTAATAAAGAAACGCATAGGGTTTTACTTCTTAAATCTGGGGAAATAGTAGGTGATGGATCTCCAATAGAGGAATTAACATCAAGCAAATTAAGTAAGTTATACAACAGCCCTCTTAAAGTTATTTGTAGTAATGGCTACTGGCGAATAATACCTGAAATCAGTTAAATAAGAGGATTTGTATAACATGTCAACTTAATAGCAAAATAAACATAAAACTGATAAGGACAATGCATATAAATATTGTTACCCGAGTAGAAGAATTAGCTTTATAATTCGAGTTTCGTTGACCAAAAATTCTAGTATTTTGATTTATTGGTTTTCCACATGAGGCACAAACTAGCCTACCAGCTAATGCTCTATCGGCTCGTATATTTGTTCCACCACACCTAGAGCATCTATTTTTGACCATAATTAAAGATTAGCTCACAATTGTTCTAGGAAAACAAGTGGATCTGACATATTTTCAGAATAAGACAAAAGTCCTTGAGAGCAGTATGAATAAATAAGCCTATCCTCTTTATTCAAAATAAATGTTCCACATCTTTGAGTAAGGAACTCATCTGTGGGCATATATATTCTCCAGTTAGAAAGAACTTCAATCATGTTCTTTAAACGTTGGGTAGCCAATTCAAAGGGTCTAAGGCTCGTCTGTTCACCAGCATAATCAAAAAGTGACGCATCAAATGAAAATAAAGAGCCTAATCTAATTCTCTCTGATGATTCAAATAAAGAATTGGCTTTTTTGTCTCCTAGATAACCTCTCAATACTTCCCTAAGAGTTCCTGGAGAATTAATACCCAAACACATTAAGAACAAATTAATCCATGGGTGAACATTAAGTTGCAATCCAGTTGACAGTCCCAAACGCATATGTAGGGCACTATCTTTAACTATAAGCATCGACTCATGTGGTATGCCAGTGAAATTGCAAAATTGAATTTTGGCTTGCTGAGATCCTATACCAATCAATAGTAGTTCATATTGCAATGATTGAATCTTTTTTAATTTTTTAGCAATGATTTGAGCATACTCAATACTATCGAAATCCCCTAAAGATCCTAATAACACTATTAGACGTTTCTTTGCAGACTGCATACTGAGGACGTCCCTCAAAAGTTCAATAAGTACTTTTTCTTGATAGTTGATAATCAAAACAAAAAATAAATTGGGTTGACATCTGCTAATGATAATCAATGTCAGCATAAAATTCTTGTGTTATCAATCAAGTCCATGTAAGAATTTAATTCGCTATTACCAACAAAGAAAATAGATTAATAAGCTAGAATTCTAATGTGAGTCAACTATTGGTGAAATGCAGGATCTAACGAAGGCAATCAACAATCATTTATCCTGTGAATTTCAAGCAAGTCATACATACCTTGCAATGTCAATTTGGCTACGAGAAAAGGATTTAGCTGGATTCTCCTCTTATATGCAAACTAAAAGCCGGGAAGAGAGAGGACACGCTGACAGATTAATTGCTTATCTAGTCGACTGTGATGAACAAGTTGAACTACCTAGTGTTGATGCTCCACAAAGAAGCTGGACTTCAACTCAAACCCTTTTTGATCAAGTTTATGAAATGGAGCAAGCTGTTACTGCTTCGATTAATAGGATCTATTCAATCGCAGAGCAGGCTGGAGAAAGAAGTGCTACAGCCATGCTTGATTGGTTCGTTGGTGAACAATTACAGGAAGAGGCAGAGGCACGATTTGTAAGGAAAAGACTACGTTTAGCCTGTGATAACACTGCA
>QCRX01000072.1 GCA_003209275.1 Prochlorococcus sp. AG-463-P14 | reverse complement strand
TGCTTGATGTTGAATCTTCAAACCACGGGAACGAGCTCTCAAGGCTTGGAACCAAATACAACGATAGTGAGTGATTTTTTCTTCACCCTCTTGCATATAGCCAAGAAATAACTCACCTTCGGTTTAATCAATAAACCTGAATGTCAAGAAGAACGCTTCATTGGGTCAATACTCCTGTCCTGATGGAGGCAATCATGCGATATGAACAAGGTCGACTACCTAGATCAATGAAATTGTGGGTTGAACAGCTCCTTGATCTAAAGCCATCGGATAACAAAGCTCTAATTCAGCAATCTCATCATTCATAAAACAAGCTTTATTTAATTCCCATCAACTTTGCTTAAGTATTCGCAAAGCTGCCATAGCTGCTCCATACCCATTATCGATATTTACAACAACCAAGCCAGGAGCACAGCTTGAGAGCATTCCTGCAAGAGCACTTCTACCTCCTGAGCTAACTCCATAACCAACCGATACTGGGACTCCAATTATTGGTTGAGGAACTAACCCTGCAAGAACTGTTGGCAAGGCGCCCTCCATGCCAGCACAAGCAATCAATACATTCGCTTTCTTTACTCTTTCTAATTGACCAAGAAGACGATGAAGACCAGCCACACCAACATCCAACAAAATGTCTGCTTGAACACCATGCCAACGCAAGGCTAATTCAGCTTCAGCCGCCACAATCAGGTCACTTGTTCCTCCGCTTAAGACAATCACCTCACCCAGCAAAGAATCTTTTTTAAAAGCAGCGCCTAAGGTCAAACACCTGGCTTGAGAATGAAATTCAACATTTTCAAGCAAGCGTTTTACCCCCTGAGCTTTTTGAGCATCAACTCTGGTTACCAATGCCAGTTCTCCAGCAATTTGAAGTCTTGTCAGAATTGAAGCAATCTGTTCAATACTTTTGTTTTCTCCCCAAACTGCTTCAGCCATCCCCAGCCTGGCACTTCGTTGAAGATCCAACCTTGCTTCAGGCACATTCACTGAATCACTAACTCCCCTTCAGATATAAGTGGGAAAGGATTCCCTGACTTCTGACCTGTTCCTTGCCGAGCAAACCTCTCAAAAAGGTTCTGTACATTGTCTATGTCTTCTTGAGGAATCGCTTTCCATTTATCACGACTAGCCCAACTAATTAACAACAATGCTTCTTCCTTTTCCTTTTCCCAGAAAAGTTCTCTACCAAGAAAACCACTTTGTTTAGCTAGCCAAGGTTCCCAGCTTGCTTTCTCGGCATTTAACCAAGCCTCTCGGCCATTTTCTGAAACATGTAAGCGAAGCAACTCAAACACTCTTGTATCAGTTTTGCCCAAATTAGTCTCATTAGCAGAAATAGTTTCCATGGAATTAGCAGGCTTCAAAAATATAACTCCAAAAAACAAACCAAATACAACAACAAAAAGCAGCAAAATCCTTTTAAAGAAATAACTATTAATCATGACTTCTCTAAAAGCACTACAGCCTGACTGCTAATTCCTTCTTCACGCCCTTCAGGACCAAGTCGCTCATTTGTGGTGGCCTTAACACCTACAAAACCAGGTTCTAATGCCATTCGAGCCGCCAAATTATTTTTCATATGGTCTATATAAGGTTTTAATTTAGGTCGTTCTGCTACTACAACTGCATCTACATTGACGACCCTCCAACCCTGCTCCTTTATAAAGCCAACAACCTGCTCTAAAAGAAACAAACTGTCGGCACCACTCCATTTTGGATCCTCTGGAGGGAAATATTTGCCTATGTCTCCCAAGGATAAAGCCCCAAGCAAAGCATCCATTACTGCATGAGAGAGCACATCTGCATCACTGTGGCCATCCAAACCCAATCCATCAGGATGAGTAAGAGTTACTCCACCAATAATCAGTGCCCTACCGGGAACCAATCGATGAATATCGTAACCGTTGCCGATACGAAACTGCGGTTTAGGATCAGTCATACCAATGAGTTTCGAGAGCAATTAAGGGAATTTGGCGCAACTTTGATTCAATAACGAGACTTTGAGAACAATTCCAGAATCGTGTGATTGAATCCTCTTGAGCAATCAGATTTTAGTTCGGATGAAGCGCTGAAAAAAAAGTAAAAATCAAGAATGCGGTAAATGTGAGCCAAGCAGTTCTTTTAAAAAGAACCTAAACACTAATTAAAGAGTAAGCGTGAATACCAAATATTTATCCAGACAAGAACGCACACACAATAAGACTATTTTTTTTTGGAGAACAGAAGTACAAAGTCAAAAAATCTATTGGTAGGCAAATTGTATCTATACA
>QCRX01000071.1 GCA_003209275.1 Prochlorococcus sp. AG-463-P14 | reverse complement strand
TATCTCACAGGAAGAGGTTCTATAACAATGCGAGGAGTTGCAAATATTGAAACTATTGAAGCTCCAGGACGGCAAGATCGAGATGCAGTAATAATCACTCAGCTGCCTTATCAGACAAATAAGGCAGCTTTGATTGAGAGGATCGCATATATGGTTAATGATAAGAAACTAGATGGAATTTCAGATATAAGAGATGAAAGTGATAGAGATGGTATGAGAATAGTTGTTGAGTTAAGACGTGAAGCTTATCCTCAAGTAGTTCTAAATAATCTTTTTAAATTAACACCAATTCAGAGTAACTTTAGTGCCAATATGCTAGCCCTTGTTAAGGGTGAACCTGTAATCCTTACTTTAAGAAAGATGTTACAAGTCTTTCTTGAGTTCAGGATTGAAACCATTGAGAAAAGAACAAGATATTTCTTGCGAAAAGCTGAAGAGAGAGATCACATCCTTCTTGGACTTTTGCTTGCTCTAGAGCAACTTGATGCAATAATTGCTTTAATTCGAGCTGCTTCAGATACTGCGACTGCAAGACAACAGCTACAGGAAAAGCATCGTTTGACTGATATTCAGGCTGACGCAATTTTGCAGATGCAGCTGAGGAGATTAACAGCCTTAGAAGCTGATAAAATTAGACTTGAACATGAAGATCTTTTATTAAAGATAGCTGACTTCAAAGATATACTTGAGCGTAAAGAAAGAGTCCTGGCAATTATAAAGGATGAGTTATCTAAACTTCGAGAGCGGTATGGATCTCCTCGGCGTACAGAGATACTTGATCTTGGTGGTGGACTTGAAGATATAGACCTTATAGCTAATGAAAGATCTGTAGTTTTACTCACTGAGACAGGCTATTTAAAGAGAATGCCTGTTAGTGAATTTGAAGCTACTAGTCGTGGCACCAGAGGTAAGGCAGGTACTCGGAGTCAAGGAGAGGAGGCCGTAAAGCTTTTTATTAGTTGTAATGATCATGACACTCTTCTTTTATTTAGTGATAGAGGCGTTGCATATGCTCTCCCTGCATATCGAGTTCCTCAATGTAGTCGAGCTGCAAAAGGTACCCCTGTAGTACAACTCCTTCCAATACCAAGAGAGGAAGCAATCACTTCTTTGTTGTCAGTCTCTTCTTTTGATGATGAGATTCAATTATTAATGCTTACTAAGGGAGGTTATATAAAAAGGACTTCTGTATCGGCTTTTAGCAAAATTCGTTCTAATGGGCTTATTGCAATTGGCCTTGAAGAAGGGGATGCATTGACTTGGGTGAGATTAGCGATTCCTGGAGACAGTGTATTGATCGGATCAAGAACAGGAATGACTATTCATTTTCGTTTAAATGATAATGAACTTCGACCTTTGGGTAGAACAGCAAGAGGGGTAAGAGCCATGAATTTGAAACCCGGAGATTCTCTTGTAAGTATGGATGTTCTCCCTACTGAGCTTGCTGACAAAGTGGCTAAAAGTTCTGATATTGACCTTGATGATGAAACTAATGCTTCTCCTGGAGTTGTCGAAGGGCCTTGGGTTCTTGTCGCTTCTGCAAGTGGATTGGGTAAGAGAGTTCCAGTTACCCAATTTCGATTGCAGAAAAGAGCAGGAATGGGTCTACGCGCAATCAAATTCAGGCGTGATGGTGATGAGTTGGTTGGTTTGAAAGTGTTGGGTCAAGGTGAAGAACTTTTGCTTGTCAGTGAGAAAGGAGTAATTGTTCGGACCAGCGCAGATCAGATTTCACAGCAATCAAGGGCTGCAACAGGAGTTCGTCTTCAACGTCTTGATGCGGGCGACCGTTTGTCGGAAGTTGTATTGGTTCCTCCTGAGCCTGAGGATGAAGACATTTCTGAAGCAAATGTTGATTCCAGTGAACCAACTGGGATCGATGAAGTTCCCCAAGCCTGAAATTGACCACTTATACCGACGTTATTGTTTTAGGAGCTGGTCCGGCTGCTCTTTGCATAGTCGCTGAGTTAGTGGAGCAAAGGCTTGTTGTAACCGCTCTTGCGTCTCATGCCCCAGATCAAAAATGGCAGAACACTTATGGCATATGGGCTGCAGAGCTCGAATCTTTAGGAATGGAGTCACTGTTGGGACATCGCTGGGAGAACACGGTTAGTTATTTCGGAAATGGAATTGGTGAAGAAGGATGCTTATCTACTGATCATCGATTTGACTATGGCCTTTTTGATCAAGATTCCTTGCAGAAATCCCTGCTTAATAGATGTGGACATACTAATTGGCGGA
Organism: Prochlorococcus sp. AG-463-P14; assembly: GCA_003209275.1. Lineage (GTDB taxonomy): Bacteria > Cyanobacteriota > Cyanobacteriia > PCC-6307 > Cyanobiaceae > AG-463-P14. The sequence continues at coordinate 64 of QCRX01000071.1, read as the reverse complement.
TAGAAACTGCTAAAGAAATTAGTTTTTTAGGGGCTAATACAGAAGTAGTTTGTACATCAGGAAA
>QCRX01000070.1 GCA_003209275.1 Prochlorococcus sp. AG-463-P14 | reverse complement strand
AGTTCCAGCAGAATCAACCTCAAATTGATCTAAAAGGCCTTTAACTTGAAGTAGATTCAAAAAAACTCCCTCTGCCGCAGGAGAGCGACATATATTCCCAAGGCATACAAACAAGAGTTTACTTTTCATTCGAATAAAAAGATATTGCGATTGGTCAGATCAATCTTATACTCTGCTAAAAGGGGAAACAATAGATAACATTATAGAACTTTATAATTATTGCTCATAAGTTACAAAGAACTTTTTTTATATAAGATTCTGTCCATTCCTTTCCATAAAATCTATACAGCATACCCCTGGCAGGATCTTTCTGCGCTCTATAATTGAAATAACGTTTTTGACCTTCTAAAATAACCTTAGATCTTTCTAAGTTTATAGACTGAGCTTTCTCAACTAAATCCAGGTAAAGATTAAGGTAACTTTCAAATGCAGGTCTAATGATATTAGCAATCATTTCATCTCCTTGAGAACCCAAAGGCAATCTTGTCCAAAGGAAACCAGGAGAAAAATATTGCTTGGCCTCGTCTGGGATTGGACCTCCATTAGGCAATAATTTTTGCCACTTCTCATATAAAGGCAGTAAACGCTCCCAGGTATCTTCAGTATGAATTGGATCAAACTTTAAGACTGGTTGGAAATCCAAAGCCAGAAGATGACCTGAAGGCAGAGTTACAAAATCAGCTCCAAAAAAAGGAATATCAAAAGTATTCAAAGGACTTAAAACTAAATTCAATACCGATACATCATTACCAGCCTCAAGGCAGGCGGCTCTAACTTGTCTAAGTTTTTCAGTTTTACATGCCCAGGTTGCTAGCTTAGCAGTATAAGTTTGTGATCTTGAACCGTAAGTTCCTTCCCTTTCAAGAAACACCTCAGGTATCGGATAAGGATCTAGATTAAAAACTGATAATGCTCTAATTGCATGATCTAGAAATGGAGACCAATTCCAATTAGGGATGTTGACTTCTTGAAGACTATTGAGGCGGTTAGATGACACGTTTATAAAAGATTCGAAGATTCATTAAGGACCTTTAGTGGAAGCTGCTGGGAACAGAAACTCTTGCAAGAAACGATCAGTCCATTGTTTGCCAAAGTAACTTGTAAATAAACCATGAGCTGGATCTCTTTCCGCACTATAGATGTCATATGCTATTTGTAATCTCATAACTTCATCAGAAGAAATTTTAGAAATACTGCCTGATGAGTAATCCTGAAGTTTCCAATAACAATTTAGAAAAGAGGTAAATGCCTTGGGCAGTGAATCTTTGGCTTGATCTTCACCACCTCTACAAAAAAGTAGCCATGGTGAAAAGTATTGATGAGGATCAAATGAGCGCATAATTTCCTTATTGCTAAGTTCTGGGAAAAGTCCTTGTAAACTCTTAAGACCTTGAAAATGTCTATTTAAATAAATCTCATCTTGAACAAGAGGTTGAAAATCTAAAACAGCAACTAATTTGCATCTTGCTCCGAACCAGAGAAGATCTATTCCCATTAAAGGCTGGTCATTACTGTAGTCAGGATATGCGACTGAATTCAGGACTTGAAGATTATTACCCGCATCCAATCGCGTAACTCTCCAGCGCCGAAAACCAGGGACCTGCCAAAGCCAGTTCCGAATACATGCATTCCCATTTTTAGATACACGCCTGGCAAAATCTGAAGGCAGAGAGATTAATTCCCCACCGTGTAATTCAATGCTCTCATGTAATTCTTCTAGGTAAGGTTCAAACATCAAATCCCACCTAAAAATGTTTTGCAAACAAAAGCTTGTCGATACATAATTGCCGCCTGTAAATATAAATGGATTCAGCCATTAAAGTATAATGCCGATAAAGTCATTCTATTATATGAGAAATCCAAATCCGACTTTTAAAGAATTAATACTGATCATTGCAGGAATAGAAAGTGATGATTCCTTTATTCAATCACCAACTATCTCAGTACTACCCTTACGTTTTCTACTAGTCAGGAAGCGAAAAAGAACTTTACCAATAGCAGCCACTAAATTACCTTCCAACTCTTTAAACATTTCCATATTGCATTGAAAAGCATTATTTGCTTCCTGAATAATCAAGTCTGCCATTGCTTGATCAATTGGTAGTTGATTAAGATTTGAACTATATTCTTTTTTAAAAGCCTTTTCGTCTTCAATGCAATCAAACTGATAAAAATGCAATCCTTCATCAACCTCTAGATTCATTGCCTTTTGAGCAATATTCATGAGTATTTGTCCCCCAGAAAGATCTCCAATATACCTAGTGTAATGATGGCCAATTAACAATTCAGGAGTGTCGTTCGCAACCTCATGA
>QCRX01000069.1 GCA_003209275.1 Prochlorococcus sp. AG-463-P14 | reverse complement strand
CATAACCATTTTCTGGCCATGTATGTATTGAAATATGAGATTCAGCCAAAAGAGCCAATCCTGTTACTCCTTGAGGCTCAAAACGATGAGTAATTAAGTTCAAGAGAGTAGCTCCTGCAACTTTCGCTGCGGATGTGACAATGGTTCTCACAAAGGCCTCATCATTGAGCTTTGCTTGATCACACTCATAAAGCTCAAGAATGCAATGCTTGCCAACCATATCGTTGACATTGGAACTCATTGGATTCACCATCTCTGTGAGCTGTTCATCACCCCATCCAGGGTTGGGATGCAAGCAAGGAAGAATCTGTTCCATTGAAGTGAAAAATAGCTGACTACCATAACCGACCTTCAACTTTTCATTAGTAATTCCGCTTCAAGAACTTGTGAATTTTTTTGCCAATCCCCTTCAAAAGCTTCTAGATGTGTAGCACTTATCAAACATTGATGCTTCTCGCCAACAGCCTCGAGAAGTAATAACTGTCTACCTTGATCAAGCTCTGCAAGCACATCATCCAAAAGCAATAAGGGTGGAGAGCCAAACAAATCTCCAACTAATTCCAATTCAGCCAATTTAAGTGACAAGACAAGAGTCCTTTGTTGACCAGCTGATCCAAAGCGTCTTGCTGGCACCCCATTTATCAACATTTCAACTTCATCACGATGAGGACCAACTCTGCAACGACCTAAACGTTCTTCTTCCTTTCTCTGCGACATTAACTCCTTTTCAATAGACAATCTCCATGGAAGTTCTGCCTCCTGACCTTCCAGTTTGCTTCCAGGTACATATGCTAACTGCAATTCTTCTTGATCATTACTCAGTCTTCTATGCCATAAAGAGGCTAATGGTTGTAGATGCTTAATGGCCCTACTTCGGCGTCTATGGATCCGAGTACTAACAAGAGCCATTTGAACATCGAAAGCATCTAAAAGCGCTTCTCTAGAGTCAGTTGAGCCATTTCGAAAATGCTGCCAAAGCTGACTTCTTTGTCGTAACAACTTTGTATATCTACTCGTCAAATCTGAATAGATAGGCTCTAATTGCTGAACTACCTTGTCAAGCCAAGTACGACGCAAAGATGGTTCTCCACGAACCAATTCAAGATCAAGCGCACTAAAGCCTACACATCTCAAAGGTCCTAAAAAATCTAATTGTCGAGTAAGAAGTTTTTCATTTCGCCTAACTTGTCTCCCTCCTTTTCGCCTTAATTCCAGTTCAAGTTTCTCAGAGTCTGAAGCTATGGCTCTCAATAGAGCCCTACTTTGATTCCAATTAATAAGATCTTGATCACTACTGCATCTATGGGATCTAAGGCTACCAAGCAACTCAACAGCCTCTAGGAAATTAGATTTTCCCGCTCCATTTGATCCAACTATCAGAAGGCGGTTTTCAGCCAAGTCAATACTAAGCCTGCTGTAATTACGGAATCCATTCAATTCGAGTTGATGAAGTCGAATCTTTGAATACCCAACTCTTGGCTAAGCTAACTCTATGCTGGCTTCTAGAAAGTAAGTCTCACTTGAGGCTAACGCCAAAGCTTGGGCATGTAGCTCAGTTGGATAGAGCATCAGATTCCGGTTCTGAGGGTCGGGGGTTCGAGTCCCTCCATGCTCGTTTTGCCTAAGTCCTATTAACTAGCGAAGCCTAAGGCCCATCGCACGAATCCCTCCTGGATCAAGCAAAAATCCTTGTTCCTGCAAGACATTTATCGTCATAACAGGCGCTGAGACAGAAATACTGCATCCAGGAATATCTTTTCGGATCATTCCTAACGCCCTATTGACTAATACTGAAAGTAACTGACCTTGATAAATCCCTGGTTTAGCAACAAGGTTCCAAAGATTCGCATTCAAACCATTATCACTAGTTGCTCGAACAAAACCAACAAGCTTCCCAGTAGCTTCTTCAAAAATACTTAGATGAAAAATACTTTTTTCTAGGGCCAGACTCAATCTCTTGGGAGGATGTGTCTTCTCATTGCAATGGGAAAGAAGTTTATTTAAATCCTTTGGGAGAGGCATTTGATTGCTCTCCAAAATGAAGCCTTCTGGAAGACTAGGAAATGAATTCTTTTGGCGAAAAGAGAACAAGGTTTAGCCTGTATTACGCATTCCAGCAGCAATTCCATTAATAGTGAGCAAAGCACCTCTTAATAATTCACTGCGACTGTAAGTACGACCAGAATCTGTTTCCATATCTAGAGACTCACTAATAGGTGGCTGGCGATTCTGATCCCGTAATCTACGAAGCAATGCAACTTGTAAAAAGCCAAGAGGAACAATCGTTCTATTTCGAAGATCTACCGAAAGTTGCAATGCTGGATCTCCTCCAAGAAGTCTTGTCTTTCCAGTTATGTCGAGTACCAAGTTTCTAGTAAGGCTGTATTCAGTG
>QCRX01000068.1 GCA_003209275.1 Prochlorococcus sp. AG-463-P14 | reverse complement strand
TTGCCCTTGAGCTTCTGACAGGTTTCGCTAGTCTTGAGCTGCTTTTAGCTTGTATCCTGTTGGTTCATATCAATCAGGTTGGGCTAACGCATTTCAAGTCCTTCGGGGGATCAATGACGATCCCTTTAGATCAGGGCTTTACTGTCGTAACAGGCCCCAATGGTTCTGGGAAAAGCAACATTCTTGATGGAGTGTTGTTTTGTTTAGGTCTTGCCAATAGCAAGGGCATGAGAGCAGATCGATTGCCTGATTTAATAAATAGTGGTCGTTTAAGAGCTGGCAAAGCTGCTGAAACTGAAGTCAGTGTTCGTTTTGATCTAACTGATTGGCAACCAGATGCTGCCGAAGAAGGACTTGAACCTCCCTCAGATGGGCCTTGGATAAAGTCTGATCAAAAGGAATGGACAGTTAGTAGGCGCTTGAGGGTCATGCCTGGGGGCTCTTATAGCTCTAGTTACAGCGCTGATGGTGAAATTTGCAATCTGCAGCAACTTCAAACTCAATTAAGAAGATTGCGTATAGACCCTGAAGGAAGCAATGTTGTTATGCAGGGAGACGTAACTCGTATTGTCTCTATGAGTAATAGAGATCGGCGGGGTTTGATTGATGAGCTTGCTGGTGTTGCATTATTTGATCATCGAATTGAACAAACACGTTCGAAACTTGATGATGTTCAAGATCGACAGGAACGTTGTCGAATTGTTGAACAAGAACTTCTTGCTTCTAAGCATCGCTTAGAAAAAGATTGTGCAAAGGCACGTACATATCAAGAGTTAAAAGAGAAGCTACAGCTTGGCAAGCAACAGGAACAAGTTTTGGCTTATGAATTTGCTCAACAAAATTTGAGTAAATTAAATACTCAACATAAACAATTAGCAGATAAAGAAGTCCTTGATTCAGAACTTCTTTTAAAAGAAGAAGGTGAATTGTCTCTTTCAACTGAAAAATTAAAAACTCTTCAGCAAAGTGTGAAAGCTCTTGGTGAAGACCAACTGATTAGTGTTCAAGCGGAATTGGCTGGTTTAGACACTCAGTCTCGAGAATTAGATAGACAGGCTGATCAACATAAACAGGATGGAGAACAGCTTCAAAAAAATCGTCAGGATTTAATTAATCGCAAGATATCACTTCAAGAAAATAGTCCAAATAGCCTAGAAGATTCCGATCAGAATGCTCTAGAAGAAGCCGATCTTAGATGTAAACAAGCAGAAGCAGCAGTTGAGGTATCAAGAAGAAGACTAGGTGATGTCGCTGGTCGTTCAGGCGTATGGGTTGAAAATCAACGTGAGAAAAATATTCAATTGCAAAATCTTCAAGATCTTATTTCTCCATTGCAACAAGAGCAGCAAAGGATAGAGGAAAGTTTGGTTAAGGATTCAGAGCGACAAGAGGAATTAGAAGCTGATCAAAGGCGAGATAGTGATCAAAATAAAAAGGTTCATGAGGAATTAGATCGAATCGAGAAGGAATGGAATTTGCTTATTCAGAAGATCAATAATCAAAATGAAGAGATCAAAAATTTGACTGAGTTATTGGATGTTCAGCAGCGAACTGGTATTCGTCTTGAGAAAGAACAATCAAGATTAGAAAGGGAAATTGCACGACTAGAAAGTCGCCGTGAAACTTTGCAAGAAGGTCGAGGCACAGGTGCATTAAGACTTCTTCTCGAATCTGGCCTAGATGGAATTCATGGTCTCGTTGCTCAACTTGGACAAGTGGAGACTGCTCACCGACTAGCTTTAGAAGTAGCAGCCGGAGCAAGGCTTGGACAAGTTGTTGTTGATGATGATCAAATTGCGGCAAAAGCTATTGAATTGTTGAAACGTCGGAAGGCTGGGAGGCTTACATTTCTTCCTTTAAATCGTATTAAAAGTTCTGCATTTGACGTAAAAGATGCTTTGCTTCGCGGCTCTAAACCAGATAGATACAATCAATCGTCAGGACTTATTGGAAGAGCATTTGATCTAGTAAATTTCGATCCTATTTATCGATCTGTCTTCGCTTATGTTTTCAGAGAAACACTAGTTTTTCAGGATCTGAAAGCTGCAAGAAATCAACTCGGAAAAACTAGAGCAGTAACACTAGATGGTGAATTGCTAGAGAAAAGTGGTGCTATGACTGGGGGGAGCTTCTCTGGGAAAAGTTTTGGACTTAGTTTTGGAATAAGTAATGAGGTTGATGAGCTAGAGCCGAATCGTAATCGCTTATTAGAAATTGGAGAGGCTCTTGTCGAATGTCGATCTGAGGATTCTAAACTTAATAAGCTTTTATCGAAAGCGCGACCTTTATTAAGGGAATTAGAGCAACGTCAAGCTGCATTAGATGCTGAACGTAAGGCATCTCTTAAATCTAACGATCCTATTTTACAACGAAGTAAAGAAAGTTTTGATCGAATAGAATCTATTAAAATCACTCAAGAAAGTTATAAAAAGAGATTGAAAGAGATCACTCAGAAAATTCAACCTTTAGTGAAACAATTAAAAGAGTTAAAAGATCAAGATAATCTTCAACTACAGGATGGTGATCTGGAGAATTGGAAGAAATTACAGAGTGATCTGGAATCAGCTGATTCGGCACTTGTTTCTGCAAGAAGTCAACGTGATCAACTACTTAATGCTCAAAGGGAACACGAGTTGGCACTAGAACGTTTTGATGATCAACAGAATGTTCTCTTAGTTGAAGAAAATAAACTGAAAGAAGCAGTTCAGGTACTGGCTAGTGCACATAGTGAATGGAGAAGTCAGAATAATGCTTTAGACACTCGACGGAAACTTTTAGAAAAACAACAAAAAGAACTCCAGACTCGA
>QCRX01000067.1 GCA_003209275.1 Prochlorococcus sp. AG-463-P14 | reverse complement strand
GTAATCAGTTGCCTTATCGATTCCCTTTTTAAGGGTTATTGCATTTGCACCTGCAGCCACATTTCTAAGACCTGCTTTAACCATCGCATGGGCTAAAACTGTTGCAGTGGTTGTTCCATCACCAGCAGCATCATTCGTTTTGGAAGCAGCTTGGCGAATCAGTGCAACACCAGTGTTCTCAATGTGGTCTTCTAATTCGATTTCTTTGGCGATGGTTACACCATCGTTAATTATTTGAGGAGCACCGAACTTCTTCTCAAGGACTACATTTCGTCCCTTAGGCCCAAGAGTTACGGCCACTGATTCAGCAAGAATGTCGATACCACGCTCGAGTGCGCGACGGGCTTGCTCGTTGTAAATGATGCGCTTAGCCATGGGAGGCGTTGTCCTGGGAAGAAAGGGTTTTTAGAGTTAAGAAAGTGAGGCTTGAAAAACCTATAAGATTCAATTGACGACAGCCAATATGTCCTTCTCGGACAAAAGAACATATTCGTCGCCGCCGATTTTGATATCGGTGCCAGCGTATTTGCTGTAAAGGACCTTGTCACCAACCCCTACTTCAGGGGCTTGACGAGAGCCATCATCATTGCGCTTACCAGGGCCTACCTGAGCGACTTCACCAACCTGAGGTTTTTCTTTAGCGGTGTCGGGCAGAAGAATGCCGCCAGAAGTTTTCTCCTCAGATTCAGAGACTTTAATAAAAACACGGTCTCCGAGAGGTTTTACGGTGGAGACGCTGAGAGAAACAGCAGCCATGGATGATTGCAGGAGCGAAAAAAAGGCGCCGTAGCGCTATCAAGTGGATCGAGTTGGCACTCAAATCACATGAGTGCCAACCTATGCGGTGGAGTGGCATGCCGACCACAGGCGAGCTGTGCGGTTGACCGAACCATTACCCCTCTTTCACACGCAGAGTGGTAATCTTGCGCCGCTCTGGAATGGCATGCGCTTATAAGCGCAAATCATCTAACTTCTTCATTGCTATGGCCGCTGCTGCTACCACTTCCCAAGGCTCCAAGGGCGTTATACGTCAGGTTATTGGTCCGGTTTTGGATGTGGAATTTCCCGCCGGCAAACTGCCCAAGATCCTTAACGCACTTCGAATTGAAGGGAAAAACCCCGCTGGACAAGACGTCGCTTTAACAGCCGAAGTCCAACAACTTCTAGGGGATCATCGAGTTCGCGCTGTTGCAATGAGCGGAACTGATGGACTAGTTAGAGGAATGGAAGCACTGGATACAGGTGCTCCAATTTCAGTCCCAGTGGGAGAAGCAACACTAGGTAGGATATTCAATGTCTTAGGAGAACCTGTAGATGAACAAGGACCAGTAACAACATCAAGCACTGCCCCTATTCATAGATCAGCGCCGAAACTTACTGATCTAGAAACAAAACCAAAAGTTTTTGAAACTGGAATAAAGGTTATCGACCTTCTTGCCCCTTACAGACAAGGAGGCAAGGTTGGTCTTTTTGGTGGAGCTGGAGTTGGAAAAACAGTTTTAATTCAGGAGCTAATAAACAATATTGCCAAAGAACACGGTGGTGTTTCTGTATTCGGTGGTGTAGGAGAAAGAACTCGTGAAGGGAATGATTTATATGAAGAATTCAAAGAATCTGGAGTAATCAATCCCAACGATTTAACTAAGTCCAAAGTAGCCCTCTGTTTTGGGCAAATGAATGAACCACCTGGAGCTCGTATGCGCGTAGGTCTTTCTGCGCTAACAATGGCAGAGCACTTCCGTGATGTAAATAAACAAGATGTACTTCTGTTTGTAGACAACATCTTCCGGTTTGTTCAGGCTGGATCTGAAGTCTCGGCACTTCTAGGTCGAATGCCTTCTGCTGTGGGATATCAGCCAACTCTTGGCACTGATGTTGGCGAATTACAAGAACGTATTACTTCAACGCTAGAGGGATCAATCACATCCATTCAAGCCGTATATGTTCCTGCGGACGACCTTACTGATCCAGCGCCAGCTACTACTTTCGCTCATTTAGACGCAACCACAGTGCTAGCCAGAGCACTTGCTGCAAAAGGGATTTACCCTGCAGTAGACCCACTTGATTCCACGAGCACAATGCTTCAACCTGCCGTCGTAGGTGACGAGCATTACAAAACAGCTCGTGCCGTGCAATCAACCCTTCAACGCTATAAAGAGTTGCAAGACATCATTGCAATTCTAGGTTTAGACGAATTATCAGAAGATGATAGAAAAACAGTCGACAGAGCAAGAAAAATAGAGAAATTCCTATCCCAGCCTTTCTTCGTTGCTGAAATCTTTACTGGAATGTCCGGTAAATACGTGAAACTAGACGAAACAATTGCTGGCTTCAATATGATTCTCGCAGGTGAACTCGATCACTTACCAGAGCAAGCCTTCTATCTGGTAGGCAACATTGACGAGGTAAAAGCAAAAGCAGAAAAAATGGCTACAGAGACCAAAAGCTGATCTCTCCAAAAGGGAGTAAATCAACTCCCTTTTCAGCAGCAATGCAAACCAAACTGTCCTTATCCAACCAACCAACACCCTCTTACAATGTCCCTCACCCTCCGAGTGCTGGCACCAGACCAGAGCGTGTTTGACGGCACCGCTGAAGAAGTCATACTCCCAAGCACCACAGGCCTATTAGGGATACTTCCAGGACACATATCAATGGTTACTGCCATTGATATAGGTGTTATGAGAGTCCTTGTTGATGGCAGCTGGAGATCTATTGCGCTAATGGGAGGCTTCGCTGAAGTCGAATCTGACGACGTAACCGTATTAGTGAATGGAGCCGAGCTTGGTAGCAAAATTGATGAGACTTCTGCAGAAGTTCAATTAGAAAAAGCTAAAACAGAGTTCAGCCAATTCGAAGATTCTGTATCTTCAACTGACAAATTAAAAGCACAACAGCAACTAAATCGTGCACGTGCAAGGTTCCAGGCAGCAAAGACTACTGATTAACATTCCATCTAGAAAAAGCTGAGTGGGCCTTAATCTCCTTTTAGACAATGGTGATCCAAATATTTGGGAGGAATTACTTCCCAGAGGAATATTCAATGGAGTCACAACTAATCCCACTTTGCTTAAGCAAGCTGGGAAAAAATGCTCTTTATCTCAATTAGAAGGTCTCTCGCATAAAGCACAAGAACTTGGGTGTAAAGAATTTC
>QCRX01000066.1 GCA_003209275.1 Prochlorococcus sp. AG-463-P14 | reverse complement strand
GGAACAAATGTCTCAGGAGGACAAATTCAGAGGATAGCGATTGCTCGAGCCGTACTAGGTAATCCTTGCGTCCTTTTACTAGATGAGGCAACTAGCGCTCTAGATGCGGAAGCAGAAGAAGCTGTAAAAGTAGGTCTACGCCAAGCAATGAAAGCTAGAACTGTACTTATAATTGCGCATCGACTAGCAACTGTTCAAGAAGCGGACCAAATAATAGTTTTAGATAAAGGTCAGATTTCAGAAATGGGTACTCATGGTGAACTAATAAGACGGCAAGGGAGATATAGAGAACTGTGCGAACGTCAGTTTATAAGGCAATCTGATGTCACATGAGAAGTTAAGGTTGCGTGAGTTCAAATTTCCCCAGAATTGATTCAGGGACATAGAACTATTATCTACATCAAGCTTACTCAACAACCATGAGTGATTCTACAAGCACACAAAATCAGCCGATCTTAACCTTTGAGGGTAAACGATATCAGTTGAATTCACTTCCGGATGAGCTAAAAGAATTAGTAAAAGGTATGCAGGTAGCAGATGCTCAATTAAGAATGCATGAGGACACTCTTAAAGTTCTTGCCGTTGGAAGGCAAACATTAGCTATGCAGTTAAACGATAAATTAAAAGGTATTAAGCCACTAGATTAATTAATTAAACATTTTCATTAAGCTTGTAGCTATTAGTTAATTTAAATACAGTACCCGATAATAAAAGTAATGCTATTAAATTAGGTATTGCCATTAATCCATTAAGAGTATCTGCAACAGACCAAACAATTCCTCGATCTCCAGCAATAGAACCAATTACGACCATTGAGACCCAAACCAGACGGAATGGCAATATAGCTTTTATACCAAACAAATATTCTGTACAACGCTCACCATAAAAACTCCAGCCAAGAACAGTAGTAAATGCAAACACTACTAAGCCAAAAGTCACTATCCAGCCTGAGCCTGGGATGCCAGTATTGAATGCTTCTATAGATAGATTAGATCCAGACAATTGGTCAATTTTATAAGCTCCAGTTGTAATTATTACTAATGCCGTCATAGTACAAATTACAATAGTATCTATAAATGTTCCCAACATTGCTACCTTCCCTTGGGTAACAGGATCTTCTGTGCTTGCAGAGGCATGCGCTATTGGTGCACTACCAAGGCCTGCTTCATTCGAAAATATACCTCTCTTAAAACCCATAAGGATAACTTGAGCAAGTGTTCCTCCTGCTGCAGCCTTACCAGTAAAAGCATTTGAAAAGATATTTATAAAGGCTGAAGGCACATCAGAAATATTAACAAGGAGAACAATTAAACATGCCACTATATACAAAATTGCCATTATAGGAACAATAGCTGAAGCAGCTTGGGCAATTCTCTTTATACCTCCAATAATTACGACAAAAACTAATCCACCTAGAACTATTCCTGTAAGCAATTTAGGAATACCTATAGCTGCTAAAGCACTTGATACCTCGAAGGCTTGAACACCATTTCCTATTCCAAAACCAGCCAACATTCCAAACAATGCAAAAGCTACACCTAACCAATTCCATTTTGGTCCCAAACCATTCTTTATGTAATACATAGGACCACCTACATAATTACCTAATGAATCAATTTCCCTATATTTAACGGCTAGTAAAGCTTCAGCATATTTAGTTGCTATGCCAAATAAGGCAATCAGCCACATCCAGAAGATAGCTCCAGGGCCTCCTATTGCTATTGCTGTTGCTACCCCTGCAATATTTCCTGTTCCAATAGTTGCAGATAGCGAAGTCATCAAAGCCTGAAAAGGCGTTATATCTCCTTTATTAACTACATGTTCAGATTGTTTAGAAATTATTTTAAATCCCTCACCTAATTTTCGTAGTGGCATAAAGTTAAGACCAAACATCAAAATTACGCCTGTTAGCGCAATCAAAAATACTGTTGGCCATCCCCAAGCGAATTTATTAAGAGGTGTATTAATTCCTTCTATAAGGTTTTGATTCCAAAGTGGAATTGTCGAATAAAGTTTTGATAAGACCAAATCAATAGTGAATAGCCACATTTAGAAATTGAACAATTTGATAAATACTCTCATAATGAGTAATAACATGCAAGGAGTTAATCAATTTTATTCAGATTTGTAAAATTAAATTCCTGTTTAAGTGATGGTTCACCCGAAAAAGCTTCTGATACAATTACCCGCTTTGATAAGACCCATACATTTGATTGAAAAAGAAGAATATAGTTATCAATGAATTTATTTTTAGGACTTATAATTTGGTGAGTTAACGGATCATAAAACTGGCTCGAGTAGCTTTGACTTAAATATCCTGAGCCCGTATCAAAAATAGTTTGTGTATGGATTACTATAATCTTTCCGTGAATATGTCTATGAACCTCTGTAATTATATTATTTTTAACTCTATAATAATCATGTTTATTTTTGCCCCCTACTATCACTTTAGTTCCTTCATCTGTTGTGTCTCCCGATCTAAAATTGTTATCACCATGAATTTGTTTAAAGCTTCTTCTCACTCGATGAATAGCAACATCAAATAACTGAGTTTTAATGGCATTATAAATATCGTCATTTTTAATCCCAGAAATTATTGGTTGCGTTTCAGGTGAAACTTCAAAAGTACCTTCTCTATAATCACTACCTTTTCTCCAATCACATGATCCTTTATATCCTGTAAAATCAGGATCCCAAGTATACCTATTTAGGTAGGCATCTTTAAATAAATCTAGGCTATCTATGCCTGGAGGAATAATCATGATCATGTTATTACTTAAGAATGAATATCCTGTAGAGCTGCAAGGGAAAGACTTTGTTGTTGTAAGGCTTTGATAGCTTGAACAGCTGCTCGGGCTCCTGCTACAGTTGTTAACATTGGTACAGAATAATCTAGTGCAGCACGTCGTAGGTACTTGTCATCGTAAGCAGCCTGACGGCCTATTGGTGTATTGATTACTAGTTGAATTTTTCCAGATCGAATAAAGTCTTCGATATTAGGACGTCCTTCATGTACTTTTAAAACCGTCTCAACCTCAATTCCTGATCTATTAATTACATTAGCTGTTCCCGAAGTTGCCGTAAGACCAAATCCAAGATCAATTAAATCTCTAGCTATGTGAACTATATCTTGTTTATCCCTATCATTTATTGAAAGAAAAACTATACCTTCAGTTGGTAGAGCCTCTCCTGCTGCTATCTCAGATTTCGCATATGCCATTCCAAAACTAGCAGCCGAACCCATTACCTCCCCTGTGGATCTCATCTCAGGTCCTAATACACTATCTGCTCCAGGAAAACGTTTAAAAGGTAAGACTGCTTCTTTAATTGTTTGGAGTGGAGGCTGAGGTTCTTGCAATAAACCTATTTCTTTCAATGTCTCTCCCGTCATTACACGAGTAGCT
>QCRX01000065.1 GCA_003209275.1 Prochlorococcus sp. AG-463-P14 | reverse complement strand
AAGACAAAGACCAGTCAAGAAGAAAAAGGGCTTTGGAGACTTATGAGCGCTTAACAAGCTAAGCTGGAAATCTGGCAACGGTTTTAAAGACTGTTGTCAAAGGAAACCACTTTCAACAAGTCAGACAAAGATGATCAAGCTCCGCCTTAAGCGGTTCGGTAAAAAACGGGAAGCGAGTTTCCGTTTAGTGGCCTGTAATAGCACTTCTAGGCGTGATGGCCGTCCTCTTGAAGAATTGGGTTTTTATAACCCTCGTACAAAAGAAACAAGATTGGATACAGAAGCTTTAAGGACGCGACTTAGTCAGGGAGCTCAGCCAACAGATGCTGTTCGTTCTTTACTTGAGAAAGGAGGTCTCCTAGAAAAAACAGTTAGAGCTGCTGAGCTTGTAGGAAAGGCTAAACAAGCTAAGGCTAGGCAGTCAGGAGCTAAAAAGGCTGCTCAAAAACAATTAGAAGATAAGCCTGTTGAAGAGGTAACTTCTGAAAATACCAAGGAAGCCTGAATCTTTAATGACTGGAGCCGCCTCATCGGGTCCCTTCAGTATTGAACTTCCTAACCCTGCGGCTGCTTTGGCTTTGACAGGAGGAACTCATCAAATAATCCATAAGTTAGAAATAATTACTGGTGTATCAACGGTTCTGAGAGGCTTATCACTAGAGCTTGTAGGACAACCTGCTCAATTAGAAAGAGCAACCGCTTTGATTGAACTTTTGCGACCTCTTTGGCAAGAAGGTCAACAGATTTCAACTGTTGATTTACAAGCGGCCAGTAATGCTCTTGATTCAGGCCAAAGCAAAGATCATTCAAAACTTGGCAATCAAATACTTGCGCGAAATCAGAGAGGCAATCTCCTAAGGCCGAGAACTCTTCGTCAGAAGTCTTACTTCGAAGCAATGGAGCAAAATGATCTTACTTTCGCTTTGGGCCCAGCAGGCACTGGAAAAACCTTTCTCGCAACTGTTCTGGCTGTGAGAATGCTTACTGCAAGGAAAGTCCAGAGACTTGTATTAACTAGGCCTGCCGTAGAAGCAGGAGAGCGTCTTGGCTTTTTGCCTGGTGATTTACAGCAAAAGGTCGACCCTTATTTGCGTCCTCTTTATGACGCTTTACATGCTTTGCTTGGCCTTGAGAAAACCTCAGCATTGCTTGAAAAAGGAATAATCGAAGTAGCGCCTCTTGCGTATATGCGTGGAAGAACCCTTGATGAGGCATTCGTTATTCTTGATGAGGCTCAGAACACAACCTCTGCCCAAATGCGCATGGTCCTTACCAGGCTGGGTGAGAGATCTCAAATGGTTGTAACTGGAGATATAACTCAAGTAGATTTATTACCAGGGCAGAGAAGCGGGCTTGTAGAAGCCTCGTCATTGCTTGAGGGATTAGAAGGTGTCGCTGTTTGTAGGTTGACTTCAGCCGACGTAGTGCGTCACCCGCTCGTGCAGCGAGTGATAGATGCTTATGGGCGTAATGATAATTGTTAGGGAGATCCGAACTAACAATTATCACAACTTTCTGATTTTACTGGCAGAGTGGGCTGGTTAACTGATCTGGTTAGTTATGCCAGCAAGCAGCAATTTTCAACAGGCCATTCGTGAAGCACAATCGAGTGCTCTAGTAGGGCCAAATGTAGTTAATAAGGCACTGCCTTATGTCGGCGGTGGAATGGTTTTAACTGCAGGAGGTGTTATTGGAGGCTTGTCTTTACAAGTAACAAACCCAGGGCTATTCATGCCTCTTTTTTGGGTTGCTCTTATAGGTAATTTTATTTTGTTCTTTGTTGCGCAGAACGTTGCAATGAAGGCCAATAATTCCACGGCTTTACCTCTACTAAGCGCATATAGCTTGATCACTGGCTATACGCTCAGTGGAATAGTTGCTATGGCAATTGGCGCAGCAGGGATGGGTGCTGTTGGTACAGCTGCTCTTGCTACTGGAATTACTTTTGCCATAGCCTCAGTCGTTGGACGACGCATGAGTGACAGTGTTGGACAAGCACTCAGTGGAGTAGTTGGTTTAGGTCTTGTTGGTCTGATAATTGCAATGCTTGTTCAGATTGTTGGTGGTCTTTTCGCTCCAGGGATGTTTGGAGGTAGTGGCTTTGAATTGATGATTGCAGGTTTTGGAACAGTACTTTTCGTAGGCATGTCTTTCGTTGATTTCTATACGATGCCTAGAACTTATCGGGATGATCAATATCTTGCTGGTGCACTAGGAATGTATTTGACATATATCAACTTGTTTATATTTATCTTGCGATTAATGATTGCTCTTCAAGGAGGTGGTCGTAGAGATTGATTTAATTTTATATTATATTAAGTCTACTAATTTAAACAAAATAACTAAAAAGGACCTCATCTATTTGAGTCCTTTTTAGTTTTCTGCAACAGATTGGATGCTTTCAGCTATAGCAGCTTTTTGCTTTGAATCATACTTCCATCTCTCAAGAAAAATAACATCTTTACCTTTACCTTCGAGCCCATTTAAAAGTTGCTCAAGCCTATTCCTTACTGAATTTGGTTCTAATATACGTAATAAATCAATGCATCTAGAGGTTACTCGTTCTGAACCAGTTTGTTGAGCACTGTCTGAATTGTTTTTATGAGTTATCGCCATAGCACTGCTCATGGCCAAATTGCGAACAATTAGATCCACGACAGTTTCTCCTGTTGACCTAAGTTGTATAACTAGTGCTTCTGGAAGACGATCCATTAGAGGGCAATCGCTTGCAAGGCTAACTACAAAAAAGCCTCTTAGACCATCTCGACTTATTAGAAGTTCTGAAACTCTGTCAGCAAGTACCTCATCACTGAGTTCTCCTGATTCCCAGGCATTGCACCAGAGCATTGCAATATTTATTGCCTCTTCAAAGCTTGGAGTTTTTATGTTCATGGCTTTTCGTCAGTTTTGTAGGCAGGCTATGGGGGAATCTTTCTGAGAATATGTCTTCAATAGAGACCATTTCAGAGGAGTTTCGTTCAGGATTTGTTGCTTTGATCGGCCGACCCAATGTGGGGAAGTCGACTTTGGTAAATGAGCTTGTTGGAGAGAAGGTTGCAATTACCTCGCCAGTTGCTCAAACAACCCGCAATCGACTTAGAGCGATACTAACTACACCAAATTCACAATTGGTTTTAGTAGATACACCTGGCATCCACAAGCCTCATCATTTGCTAGGCGAAAGACTTGTAAGGAGTGCAAGATCTGCTATCGGTGAAGTGGATGTTGTCCTTTTATTGCTAGAGGGCTGTCATCGGCCAGGTAAAGGAGACTTATTTATTGTCAAATTATTAATGCAGCAGAAAATCCCAGTAATGGTTGTATTGAACAAGTGGGACTTAGTTCAACAGGAGGATCATGAGAAAGTTCAAGCAATGTATGCCAATTTGTTAGACGCCTCTGGATGGCCTGTTTTTAACTGCAGTGCAAGAACTGGAGA
>QCRX01000064.1 GCA_003209275.1 Prochlorococcus sp. AG-463-P14 | reverse complement strand
ATGAGAAGTTGGCAGAAAGTTGTTAGAACAATCAGTCACAAGAGGCTTTTGATGGTTCCTCCCAGACCCTCTATTCAATACATCTCAACAACACAGACAAGTTTTGCTGCCGATATGGAATAAAGAAACAAGCATCTAGCCAACTGGGCTTTGCTCTAGGTCCAAAATCACCATTTCAATTGTGACCAAAATTTGACCAACCTTGTTATCACTGTTGGGACCTAGTGATCCTAACTAGTTTGATCGCCGTGGAGCACTACTCAGGAAAAGAAGAGAATCCTTTTTTATTCCAAGGGTTTTTAGCGAAATATCGACTTTGTTTTCAAACCCATTCACCCCTCTGATCATCAATCTGGGGGCGATTATTGGTAGAGAAAAAGCACAATTTCATCACAATGGGCATACTTTTCACCAAAAAACTAACCCCAACTTAGCGCTAAAGAGTGGCTCAACAAAATGATTTTTCTGGTTCGTATAAATTCATTCTTTTAGATATAAAGATAGGCCCATAGATTCTTTATGAAGAGAGACTAGAATCTCAAAATGCTTCTCGAGGTTTCAAAAGAGGAGCTCAAACAGTATTTATAGGCTGATGAGAGAAATTCCTTCCAATGAGCTAATTTCTAATGAATGGGTAGAGATTACAGAGCAGATAAATAATTTAGATAGCACTATTGATATCTATTTACATGAAGATAATGGGCAAGTATCTGTAAACGGTGGTTCATTTGGGGCGCAAGTAATAAATACTCAAGCTATTAGCATGTCTGATCAAAATTTTTACGAAAGCTTAGTCAATAGGCTGGATCTAGAAATAGATTTGGATTTCAATTTTGTCGAGACTCAAGAGGATAATGATATCGCTGTTTATTATGATACAGAAATCAATATCAACAATGATGGCGGAATCACTTTAGGTTTGATTGTGACTAATAGTATACAGGATAGATATTCTTATGAGATATTTCTAAACGAACCCGCGCTAAGAGACAATAATCCATACCTTAGGTATGCTTTTATCCATGAGTTAGGGCATGCATTAGGTCTTGAGCATCCTTTTGATGATTCAGATGGAGATATCTTTAATGGACAAATATCTCCATGGAGTAGTGCATATCCAGAAGAAACAGTGATGGCTTATAGAGACCCTTTGCATGGGAATTGGCCTAATTATTATACAGAGAATGATCTTAATGCCTTAATTTCTATTTGGGGTGAGGAGGATGAAATTAATTATATAAAAGAATCTGTTTATGAACTAATTGAGATAAAAGATTATGATGGCAATCTCCATGCAGGTGCATCAACATCGGCACAAGACCAATATAAATACCAAGGAGAAGCCGATTTAAATGGCGATGGGTCAAAAGAAAATATTTTTACTAATGCAATAAGCGGAAGATGGGCCTCGGTTGGAAGTGATGGGGATTTCGGGGATTATGGAGCTGGAGGAAGTACTCGCGTAGTAGGCACTTACAACGATCCACTTATTCTTAGTGGAGAAGTAGAAGCTGGAGGGCCTCACGACAGCCAAACTCGTTTTCAAAATGATCTGTGGGCGGACAACTTAGGTCTTGGTGTTGATGGAGATTTCGATAGTGATGGCACACAAGAGGTCTATTGGCGAACCAATGACGGAAGTGCATATCTAAGGTCTCTACATCACGCTGATGGCAATATTCAATACGCCAACTACCAAAACTATGCCCAGATGAGTGATTACTTAACCAGTACTGGCAATAGCAACTTGATTTCTACTGTTGTTGGCTAAAAACAAAGCATTTGTCCACTTAACTCATAAGCTTTTTAATGAAAATTTTAGGGAGCCCTCCCCAGCCCTCCAGCTCATCAGCAAGGACGATATTTATCCAGCCAATTTCACTAATTTCATGAAATAGCGTGCCAAGCAAAACGCAATGCATAAAACTATTCCTAGTTCCAAATCACTGCTTAATTTCGTATAAGTAAGCAGATATATCAATAAGTCCCTTGAACAGTGAATCCAGTGAAATCATTAATCCAACTGATTATCTATTTTGAACAGCTGCGATTGTTGTTAGCTCTTGAGATTTTGCATCCCAAAGTATGTAATTGAAGCAAGAAGGAATATCCGCAATCTTTAGAGTCATCGATTCTTTTAGAAGATCTTGGTTCTGAAGATGGCAGGCACGCAAGTTGTAGTTAGGTATGCGCTCACATAAATGATGCATGCTATGAAAGGAAATATCTGCAAGGAACCAATTCAGCCATCTAGGAACATCAAGATTGCTACTCCCTTCAACTGCTCCTAGCAACAAGCTCCAGTCGTCACTTCTTTGAGCATAGGAACCTTTAAAGTTATGCTGTACGAAGAAAATGCAAATAAAGATTGATGCTGAAATTGTCATAACAATTGAATAACAGCTCCAAAACAAAGCTGTTCCAAGCCATCTACTCATTAGAACCCAACCAATTACTACAAAAACATTATTTGCAATTAAATCTATTACTTCAGAAGGCGTATTCCCATAGCCAGAGTGCTTTGACTTAAAGCGTCTTAGAAAATCAAGATCTCTTCCAATATTTTTTTTAGAGAAACTGTAAAGCAAATCATTTGCGATAGAAGTCACAAAGGAAACAATTGCATCTAATAAAGCCAATCTTGGCTTTACAACTAAATAATAAAAACCACCTGGGAATAGCATCATCCAATGCCGACTAATTGCATAAAAAGATTGATTATTTTTTGAAAGAGATTGAAAGTCCTTTACAGTAAGAACGTCTATAGGGCCTCGATATATCTCCCAATTCCCATTGTGCTGGTGATGAAAAGCATGATCACGAGACCAAGGGTGCTGAGGTATTGAATTTAGGACCCCCAATAAAAAGCCGAGTGAACGGTTAAGCAAACGGGACTTAAATAATGAATCATGTCCACAATCATGCATTAAAGAGAAGGCGCGCGTTGAGAACAACGCTAATAAAAAAAGGACCGGCATGAAAGCAAAGCCCTTTATAAAAATATTCAATGAGGTTTGATCAATCTTTGCGACTAACAGCCAAAGCAATGCCACAGGTGCAATTGTTATGAAAAGCTGCCAGCTTGCTTTTAAATTGCTTCTGCGCAGATATGGCGCAATTAGGAAATCAGCTCTTTTCATTCCGTTAGTTTCATGAAGCTGCTCCATTTCAGCAACGTCGCAAGATTTAAAAATTGATGAGTTCTCAATGCTCAATAGAGCTATAGAACTGATGCTATAGCTCCTGATTCATCAGTTCATGTCGTACAGAATCTTTAAAGCAGAAAGGCTTTCATTTGGGACTGGCCAGTGCCAAATGAAACCAAGGCGAAAACCAACTCCCACCTACGCTATACCTCAAGTCCAAAATTGGACTTTCAATTCATACAAAATTCGCACAAAGATTAATTCCACCCTTAAGGTCTAGTTACACCAATAGGTTTGAATATAGATAGAGGCCTTGTTTAATGGTTCTAAAGTGTCACCGCTCCAATCGCATAGAGCAGTTCTCAT
>QCRX01000063.1 GCA_003209275.1 Prochlorococcus sp. AG-463-P14 | reverse complement strand
GGATTTTCCAACTCCATACTTACCTCCACGAGTCAAAATAGGTCCTAATACTTCACACTCCTCTAAATGAAGCTCTTGTCCTTGCCTTCTCACCTTCAAACTTACAAAATTACGTAAATTTTCAATAGGAAGACATCCTTTTAATTGAAGTTTAAAAGGCATTGATCTTTTTAAAGAGGGCTTTGGCTTCTGTCGAATCCTCACGACCAAATCATTGGTTTCTGGTTTCGTATAAATCAACTCCCCTCTAATCGAAAAATAATCATCACCTTCTTTTAACTTGTCCTGAGTTTGTATTAAAGAGTTATCTGATTTTTCAGTGCTGCTTTTTTCAGACAAAGTCCCATCTCCCAAAGTGCTTGGCTCCCAAATACCAGCTATTTGTAAATGAAGATGGTTAACCTCACGGCAACGGGGATAAACGACCCATAGATGAGGCTTTTCCATAACCAAGTGCCTACGCATTAGTGTCAGAACTCTTCCAAGAACAACTGCCTCGAGCTCTAATCCTTCTAAGTCAACCAAGCGACCACGCGTCATCTGATCGGTATCATCAGGACAATATGTGCCCCTGATGATACCGATAGCCCTGTATTGCAACGGCTCAGTAACCGGGGGGATCGGATGTTCTCGCATCGGAAATAAGGGCATTAAACGGCCCGCCTATTAATCTAACCACTCTTTGCCCACTTCTTAAAATTAAACAAGTAAATATTTCTACTCAAGAACAAGTCTGATTAATATTCAGGCAATTTTTGCTTATTGCGATTACTTCATAAGCTTTTCTTTTGTAAAGAAATTATATTAAGCATATGATGAATCTAGTTCAGAGATCATCTGATTGATCAAAGAGAATTAGAAGACTCTTTATCCGTCTCTTCTAGCGCCTTAAGAGCACTGTCAATTGCATCTGAAGGACTTGTTGCGTTATCCATAGCCGTTGCTCGTCGTAAGCGGTTCATTAGATCCATTGGATTTGTAGCATCCAAAATTGTTCCTTCTTTATTACCTGGAGAGTTCCCATAAAACTCTCTCTCCTGAGGAGACTGCCCAATTCCGTTAATTTGGGCCAAATAGGGAGATCCCCATCCCCCTATGTTTAATCCCAAAACGATTAAGGGGAAAAGCCTAAAACCAATCCTGAAAGAAGTGATAAAAAAGAAATGAAGTCCCTTCATCCGTTATTCCCTATTAAATTCACAGGAGTCAATGCTAATGCTCTTTAACTGAAGATTACGAGCTGTGTTAATCGCTACTTGGAACGTTAATTCAATTAGAACTCGTTTGGACCAAGTGAAATCTTGGATCAAAGAGGTTCAGCCTGATCTGCTTTGTCTTCAAGAAACAAAGGTTGATGATCCCTTTTTCCCTAGAAAAGATTTTGAAGACCTTGAATACAAGGTCTATTTTCATGGCCAAAAGTCATATAACGGTGTTGCGATAGTTAGTCGTCAACCTCTCCAGGATGTACGCCTAGGCCTTACAGCAGAACTACCTGGTAATGAAATAGCCAATCAACTAAGTGAGCAAAAACGAGTAATGAGTGCTCTGATCGACGGCATCAGAGTTGTCAACCTTTATGTGCCAAACGGTTCTTCTCTAACTTCAGAAAAATACGAGTACAAAATTAAATGGCTGAATTGCCTGAAAAGCTATCTTCAAGCTCAAGGAGAGAGAGATGAACCTCTTTGCATTTTAGGAGATTTCAACATTGCCCTAGAAGCCAGAGATATTCACAATCCCAAAAGACTTACAGGAGGAATTATGGCTAGCGATAAAGAGCGAGAAGCCTTACAAAACCTTCTAGGAGAAAGACTGCATGATGTTTTCAGAATATTTGAACCAGAAACAAACCATTGGAGCTGGTGGGACTATAGAAGTGGTGGTTGGGAACGTGACAGAGGTTGGCGCATTGATCACATTTACTTGTGCGATGAGTTACTTCAACAAGCAAAAAGCTGCGTGATCGACAAAAAAGTACGAGGCAACAATCAACCTAGTGATCATGCTCCCGTGGTGGTTGAAATCAATTGGCCTGCAAGCGAAGAAGATGAATATTCTTTCGATCAAGAAGATTTTTAGATGGGTCCACTCCAGCTAGATCCTCTAAGTCATTTCACCTATATGAAAAGCAGTTTTTCGCAAGCCTTCCATCTCAAATGACAACCAATTCAACTTTTAATTAGTCTGACTAAAGAATGAAAAAAGCAAACAATGCTCGAACTGTGAAGATCTATTGTCAGAACCTCAAAGTCCTAAACAAACTATTTTCGGCTTAGGAGCGCTCCTAGAGCTTCCGATGCAATTCTCCGAGTAGCCTTTCCAGAACTAGCATCTTATTGATCAACACCATCAAAAATCCCTATCCAAAACCAACATCACAATGAAGATAGAAATACAACGTAAAAACAAAGGCGAGACGAATCAGACCCTTTTAGGCCAATATGGCCCACTGTGTTTATCAGCCAGTTGGCATCAGTCCCCGTGACAAACGCCTTGAACACCAGCCGGTCCCAGGAGATTTTCAATGCTGCTCAGGCTCTTATGCCTGGTGGAGTTAGTTCTCCCGTACGCGCATTCAAGTCGGTAGGTGGCCAACCAATCGTTTTTGATCGAGTCAAAGGCCCCTACGCTTGGGATGTAGATGGGAATCGCTTTATTGATTACGTCGGAAGCTGGGGTCCAGCCATATGCGGACATGCTCATCCTGATGTAACAGCAGCCCTTCAAGCAGCCATTGAGAACGGCACAAGTTTTGGGGCGCCCTGTGAACTTGAGAACAAATTGGCAGAAATGGTTATAGAAGCTGTGCCCAGTGTCGAAATGGTTCGGTTCGTAAATAGTGGAACCGAGGCATGCATGGCTGTTCTTCGCTTAATGAGAGCCTTCACTGGTCGAGACAAGTTAATCAAGTTCGAAGGCTGCTACCACGGCCACGCTGACATGTTCCTAGTCAAGGCAGGTTCGGGTGTTGCCACTCTTGGCCTTCCAGATTCTCCTGGTGTTCCCCGTAGCACGGCCTCCAATACTCTCACTGCTCCTTATAACGATTTAGAAGCTGTGAAGAATTTATTTGCAGAGAATCCAGATGCAATATCAGGCGTAATTCTTGAACCAGTAGTTGGGAATGCCGGTTTTATTACACCTGAACCAGGTTTCCTCGAGGGATTAAGAGAGTTAACTAAAGAAAATGGAGCTCTACTTGTTTTTGATGAAGTAATGACAGGCTTCAGGATCAGTTATGGCGGGGCTCAAGAACGTTTCGGTGTAACACCTGATCTAACCACTTTAGGGAAAGTAATTGGAGGAGGACTCCCAGTTGGGGCCTATGGAGGAAAAGCAGAAATTATGTCTATGGTTGCACCAGCTGGCCCTATGTATCAAGCAGGAACACTCAGCGGCAATCCATTAGCGATGACAGCTGGGATAAAGACATTGGAACTACTGAAGCAAGACGGGACCTATGAG
The DNA here is from genome assembly GCA_003209275.1 of Prochlorococcus sp. AG-463-P14. Classification (GTDB taxonomy): domain Bacteria; phylum Cyanobacteriota; class Cyanobacteriia; order PCC-6307; family Cyanobiaceae; genus AG-463-P14. The sequence goes on along the minus strand of QCRX01000063.1, from coordinate 170 downwards.
CGATTAGAAGCCACCACTAAAAGGTTAATTGGAGGGATTGTTGAAGCTGCAAAAGAAGCTGGTCTTCAAATAACTGGTAGCAGCATTAGCGCGATGTTCGGCTTCTACTTGTGCCAAGGACCTGTTAGGAACTTTGAAGAAGCCAAAGCAACAGATACTGAACTTTTCGG
>QCRX01000062.1 GCA_003209275.1 Prochlorococcus sp. AG-463-P14 | reverse complement strand
TTCTAAATATTTATTTTATAGATATTGAATGCTATCTTTAAATAGATGGTCCATCAATATATAATTCTTGATCTTTTTTTTAATATGCATCTGTTAGTTATTTTGCTTTTCCAAGCAAAATACAGGTCAAATATCATTTGCTTTTTAAGTAGAGTTCATGTTGGTCCAAAAGCTATTAACCTTCGTTTAAATATTGCCACCTTATGGGCGAGAATTCTATACATCCGCTTAGTTCTTCCCAAGAAATGCATCTCAAGTTTGGAACTGATGGCATTCGTGGAAGAGTCGGCAAAGTAATAACTGCTGACCTTTTACTCCAATTGGGCTACTGGGTTGGTCATGCTCTCCCTAATAAGGGTCCTGTCTTAATAGGGAAAGACTCAAGGTCAAGCGGCTCAATGATTACCGCAGCATTAACTGAGGGGCTAACCGCCTCAGGGAAAGAAGTTTGGGACTTAGGTTTATGTCCTACTCCTGCAGTAGCGGGACTAGTAAAAAAAGTCGGCGCCGCTGGTGGACTAATGATTTCAGCTAGCCACAATCCACCTGAAGACAATGGAGTAAAAGTATTTGGGGAAGATGGGAGCAAACTCAATTCAAAACAACAAAAACTAATCGAAAAAAACCTAAGGGAAGACAGCCTCAATTTGAATTCAATGCATTCATTGAATAGTGTCGGCAAAGCCTATAACCGCAATGAACTTTTAAAGCACTATCGAGATGCACTAATTGCTTCAGTAAAGCATCAAAGACTGGATAAAGTTCGTATCGTTCTTGACCTTTGCTGGGGCTCTGCAACAGCATTTGGGAAGGAAGTATTTGAAGCCCTAGGAGCAGATTTAACTGTGCTGCATGGTCTCCCTAATGGGAGACAGATTAATGTAGGTTGCGGTTCAACAAATCTAGAGATACTTCGTAAAGAGGTGCTTAATCAGGGCGCTGAAATGGGTTTCGCTTTCGATGGTGATGCAGATCGAATGATGGGAGTAGATAGTCTAGGTCGAGTTTTAGATGGGGATCACGTCTTGTATCTATGGGGTTCAGTTCTTAAAAAGAAAAATGCACTCCCAAAGCAAAGACTAGTAGCCACAATTATGTCTAATCTTGGTTTTGAAAGAGCATGGGAAGAAAGAGGAGGATTACTTGATAGGACTCAAGTAGGTGATCAACATGTACATGCTGCAATGTTGGCTAAAGGTGCAGCATTAGGAGGAGAACAATCAGGTCATATTCTTTCTGCAGCCAACGAATTTTGTGGGGATGGGGTATTAACAGCATTGCAAATAGCGACATTGTGTAATCAAAACAACTTAAGTCTTAGCGAATGGCTAGATCAAAGCTTCACAGCATTTCCTCAAAAGCTAACAAACGTACCTATTCCTTCAAAAGCTATTAACAGAGACTGGAAAAATTGCAATGAGCTTAAAGAGGCAATACATAAAGCAGAAACTTCAATGGGGAAAGAGGGAAGAGTCTTATTAAGAGCAAGTGGAACTGAGCCAATAATACGAGTAATGGTAGAAGCAATCGATCCCAGAATTGCAGATAATTGGTCAGCACATCTTGCAGAACTTGTAGCTCATTATCTCAATAGTTCTGATTAAAAATAAAAAAAATAGTAAAAATCTTTAAGGCAATTAATATCTTACATGCAAAAATAATAAATCTAAAGAACTCAGCAATATTTATTCCAAAACCAATAGATTAATAGCAAAAATTTTTCGCTCAAATAGAGTCTTGAATGGTAAGCAGATCCAGTTGAGAGAGATGAGGCAGAGTTACAGAATTTCTTTCAAATAAAGCTCTGTAAATAGGTAATCCTTGGTTCATTACATATCGCTCTCTCTCCGAAGAAAAAGGCATTGGATTATAATCTAAGAAACCTTGAGCTTCAGACTCAATCAAATGGTGGAAATAACCAGATTTATTTATTAATTCTACCATTGGCATTACAACATCCAATAGGTCGCTCTGAATGAATAGTTTACCTCCTGGCTTTAATGCTGAAGATAGAGACATTAATAACTTAGGCTGAAGTACTCTTCTTTTCTTATGACGCTTTTTAAACCAAGGGTCTGGAAATTGAATAGAGACCTGATGAAGAAGATCTTTTGGTAAAAGAGATAGCCATTCTTGAAGACTAACATTTGCATTACAAAATAAAAAATGAACATTGCTTAATTCGAGAAGTTCTTTTTCATAATTTGCGGCATCTACCAGAGGGCGCCTAATCTCTACACCTAGGTAATTCCAATTAGGCTCAGCAGAAGCCATTTCTAATAAGAATTTTCCTCTAGCAGAACCTATATCAAGATGAATAGGGCTATTGGCATTTTCAAAAAGTGCTGTAGGAGCTGGCAGCTTTAAAGGAAGCTGAAAAAAACGACTAAGTGGATTGACATGCTGCCGCACTTCTAAAGAGATCTAAAGATTCAAGTGACTGAATGATGAAGCTAGTCAGTCCCATTAAGTACATACAATAAATCCTCGGTTCGATTAATGCCTTGAAAGATCAGCATTTAATTTCCGAGAAGCAAATCTTTCAAGTAAAAGGCAGTAATTAGTTCGTTGAGAACTTACCTATCATTCATAATCAAGAAAACGACTTGAGAGGACCTCTTCCTTTCCCTTAAAAGTTTGAGACACTAGACCTTGATAATGGTATCCGAGCAAATCCTCCCTTTGTCAGATCTCAATTACCGATTACTTGTTTGGCTGACCTATCGCCTTGCCGCAACCTTTGCGATGGGTGTTCCATTCATCCTCCTGATTTGGGCTGCAGTACGCAAAGAAAGAGCGATACTCAGGCTAATAACGATTTATTGGAAAATCGCCAGTCTTATGGCCATAAGCATGATGCTCTTAACAGATCAGAGACCTATTGGCTATTTGACATCATTTATTGCACCCATACTGATGGTTGGTTCAGTTTGGTTCTGGATAGATCTCAACGAAGAACTTGATGATTTTCCTTCTGTTCGAGCCCTACCTTTAACCACAAAGTTTTGGCGATGGGCACTTAGCGGATTTGGTGCCATAAGTGTAACCATGCATTTCATTAGTCTTCCATGTGTTGAAAGTAGAAATAGCTCCCTTTGTCAAGCTTGGCTAGAAGTACCTCAAGGCTTTCATCAAATCACTGAACGCGTATTTGGGTTTCTCTTTGGAGCTAATTGGTCAGAGCCTGTAGCAGCTTTTGTTGGTTACTTAGGGTTAATAGCATATGTAGTAGGACTATTACAATGGCTGTTAATTCGCTTACCGAAGCAAGGCAGAATTGCAGGTGAATTTTAGGGAATAATAAATCTAAAATGTCTTATTAGTATACCTTAATCAAAGAAGATCAAAATAATTAGAATTAATATTTTGAGTATTTATGAATCTTTCTCGATTATTTGGAAGCAACGTGAGCAAAGTTCTATTTGCTTATTATTCTTACCAGTATCTATATCATAATGCCAACAACGATCGCATTTCCTTCCTCTAGCTCTAGCAATTTCAATTATGCCAAATTCAGTTTCTTGACTAGTCAACAATTCGGCCCATGGCTCTCCACCAATCTGAAGTTGAGAAACTAATAACCAATCGCGCAAAATGTCCACTTCAGGATCACCATTCTGATCAATCCAATCAAGCGCCTGAGGGAGGGATTCTCCTATTGGATCAATACGCACTGCTGCCTCGAGTGCAGCCCCTAATTGCTGTTTCGACCTACAATCTTCTAACACTTTATTGACCG
>QCRX01000061.1 GCA_003209275.1 Prochlorococcus sp. AG-463-P14 | reverse complement strand
AGCACTAATGGTAAATTGAATGCTGCACATGTACGAGCAATACATCCTGTATTTTGAGGTATTCTTGGTTCAAATAAAGCAACGGTAAGAGGTTTCATATTGTTCATAGGGGATTTTATCTAAAGGGGAACTCCTAAAGCTTTTAAATCCAAAGCTCTTCCATGTATAATTAGCCAAGATTCGTGTGAAATAGATTCTAACTGATTATTTAAGTACCCTAATCGATCTCTAAATAAGTTTCCTTCAGGAGTCATAGGAACCACTCCCCATCCAACTTCCTCTGATACTACAATGACTTTACCGTTATGAGATTTGAGATTAGCTAAAAATGATTCTTCAGAATTTGACCATACTGTTTCTGAAAGGCTTAAATTAGCTGAAACATATCCACCAATCGAATCGATCAAAATATCTGAATTGCTAGGTTGAGCAATTAAATCATCAGCTAGTAACCCCAAAGATTCGACTAAAATCCAATTCTTAGGTCTTCTAAGTTTGTGTTTATTGACTCTTTCAGTGAGAAGTTTGTCATCTTTAATGTACTCGGGTAACATAGTAGATATATAGATAATAGGCATACCTCGATCCGCTAAATGCTCTGCCCAAATACTTTTACCTGATCGATTCGATCCAGTTATTAGAATTACTTTATTCGAATTAGACATTTAGTTTGCAGTAGAGAAGGGTTCAAAATACGCTTACTTCGCTTATTTTATCAAATAAAGAACACAAGAAAGTAAACAAATCTTACCAACGAAGGAAAGTACTATGAAATTAGTTAAATTAAATAATTAATAGTCAAAGATAGTTGAATATATTATGGAGAATTAGTTATAATAGATAGATATATAGGAGGGGAGCTATAAGTATCATGCCGCCTTCTGCAAGGGTTACACTTTATTCTGGAATACTAGTCTTAGCTCTAACAATTATCAATTGGCTATCAGTATCAGAAATTACGCCTGGCTTTCTTCGGGCTGAAGTTCTAACAGGAGTATCAGCTGTAGGTCTGATGTTAATTTCAGTTCTATGGACTGAAATTATACCTTTAGCTCCTAAGAAAATAAAATTAAGTGGAAAACAAGGCCTGGTATTTGACGATAATTTGAACGAAGATATTAAAAATGAACTAGCCTGGGGTTCACATCTGATTTTGACTGCTACTCCAGCAGCTACAATATTAGTATACTGGCAAGAAAGAGTAATATTAAAAAGAGGACTTATACGAGAGCTTACATTTACACCGGGAGAAATATCAAATAGAGCATTAAGAACCAACTCATTAATCTCATTGGTCAAGACTTCTTTATATCCAGGTAGCAAAGAATTCAACAATATCCTTGAGAACTTACCATCAATTTTAATATATCCTTTAGATGATAAAGGATTAATTATAGTAGGAGGTTGGTCAGAACGATGTTTTAGTAAATCTGATGAAAAATGGTTAATTGGATGGGGAAATAAATTAAAAGAACTACTACTAAATAAGCATTAACTTAATCCAGATAAATTATTTCAACTTTGGTATCAACATCATTATTTCTTGATTTTAAATAAATTTTATCATGATCAGTATTTAGATTGCTATCTTGCTCACGATCAATACTTAATTCATTTGAGGTAGGCTGGTTTACAGAAGATTCATAGTTTTTATTTGGAGTCCTCCAAGAAATACTACATATATCAGCTGTAGAATTAAACTTAAGTTTTTGCCTCAAATTACATTCAATAAAGTCAATTTTACCTGATAAACTATTCCCAATAAGACTATTGGAAGTTAGATATTGCTTTGACATGTCAGATTGATTAGTTTGGACTGCAGAGATCTTTGATTGAGAGCTGATAATGCCGGTATTAGTATTCCAAGATAGATCTTTAGTGTTAATTACTAAGCTGCTCGATTGTGTTCCCGACACCTTGCGTTCAATGGTAGATTTACCTTCAAAGAAAAAGTTAGATACTAAAGTATTCCACTCTGCAAACTCACTGTTTATTGTAAAACCTTGGTCAACTAATTGATCAATATTAGTATTACCAATAAATTGGAATAATTCACCTTATCTGATTATACGTATCGTATCTGCGGTAATTTTGTAATTAGGTATATTATCTACATAAATAAAGGCAGTAGGTTCCTTAGCTACCACAAGTTGTAAATCAACATCGTACTGTGCTTCTGGGCTATTTAATGTCCAATTAAGTGCTCCTTCTGGTTTTCTTTGTTCTAAATATAATGTTTTCATAATAAATTCATTAGAATCTATCTCTTCTGAACCATTACGGATATTGCAACCTACTGAGAGTATTAACAGAAGTATTATTATAGGAGTAGTTTTATTAAAATAATAGTTAGACATCATCTATAAATTCTAATTTGTCCATTACCGGTTCCGGTACTGGTAATGGACTTCCTGGAATGAGTAAACCCCAACTGAGTTTTTCTGTCCAAGAGTCTATATGGTTTTCACAACCTAATTGAATAAGTATTCTATAACTTAAGTCTGGCACTATAGGATTTAAAAGCAACCCTATAATTCGTGTAGCTTCTAGTACATTATATATGTCTATTGATACTCCTTTTTCATTACCTTGAATTTTCATCTTTTTCCATGGTGCTTTATCATTTAGGTAAACATTAGCTGAAGATGCTAGAGTTAATATTGACTCAGAAGCTAATTTAAATTCTAATTTTTCAAAGTGATTCTTAAAGTCGCTAATTGTACTTGTAGATTGTATAGCTAGGACTGATTTTTTTGTAGAATCTTCGTAGATGTCCGGAACTCTTCCTTCAAACCACTTCCTTGACATTGAAGAAGTTCTATTAAGCAGATTACCTATAGTATTAGCTAAGTCATTATTTATAATTTCTATAAATCGTTTTTTTTGAAAATCACCATCTTGACCGAATTCAATGTCTCTAAGTAAAAACCATCTTATTGAATCACGACCATAATTCGATAGTAAATCAGCAGGGTCTAATACATTGCCAATTGATTTACCCATCTTTTGCCCTTCTCTAGTTAGAAAACCGTGTCCAAAGACTTTTACAGGGGGTTTTAGGCCTGCAGACATAAGCATTGCTGGCCAGTAAATAGCATGAAATCTTAGAATGTCCTTACCTATTACATGAACCTCTGCTGGCCATCCACAGTCATTAAGTCTTTTTATGTCTGCTTTTCCCCCATCATCGAGGATTGCAGTTAAATATCCCACAAGAGCATCAAACCAAACATAAAATGTATGACCTTGATGATCAGGTACAGGTATACCCCAATCAACATTAGCTCTAGATATCGAAAAGTCTTTCAACCCATTGGAAACAAAATTTGAAACCTCTTTTCTTCTAGAACGAGGATTAATGAAATCTGTTTTATTTATTAAGTCTTCTATCCTTGATTGATATTTAGATAACTTAAAAAATAAGTTTTCTTCATCTCTCCATTCTAATTCTTTTTGGTGAATTGAACAAAGTGGATTCTTTACCGATTGATCAACATCTTTATATTCCTCGCATCCAACACAGTACCATCCTTGCTGTCTGCCTAAATAAATATCTCCAGAAGTGAATACATTTAAATAAAATTTCTCCACTAATGATTTATGCCTAGCACTGGTTGTACGAACAAATCTGTTATTAGAAATATTCCAATCTTTCCAAGTACTGAGATATTCATTGGTAATTTGATCACAGTGTTCTTTGGGACTAATATTTTTAAGCTGAGCAGTACGTTGAATTTTCTGCCCATGTTCATCTACTCCTGTCACAAAAACGACATCTGTACCTTCTAATCTTTTATATCTAGCCAACGCATCACAAGCTATTGTTGTGTATGTACTACCAAGGTGAGCCTTGTCATTTACGTAGT
>QCRX01000060.1 GCA_003209275.1 Prochlorococcus sp. AG-463-P14 | reverse complement strand
TTACGAGTTCGTCTTTTATTCATAGACAGTCAATGTGGAAACCTTGGATTACAGCATCATGGTTAGCTGGTCAAGAAAAAAACAGAGAACAAAGCCTTCTATGGCTTCAGAAAGCCTGGGAAACTCTTGGATCTCAATGCCCAGGAGTTCATATGGCCCAGTTACATCATCACTTGCCATGGAATAAAAGTGAAATAAATGCGGCTTTTGGTGAATGGTTACCGGGCCTAAAACAACTAAAAATAAGATGTGATCCCTATGGCCTATTACCATCACTTTGAGAAAAAGCCAATTTCCAAAGAAACTTTCTAAATGATTAAAAGATCAGAACCTTCAATAATCTCTCAATGGATAAGCAGTCCAAGAAGAGACATACTTTCGGGTCTTGTAGTCGCCTTTGCAATGATCCCAGAAGCTATAGCCTTTTCTGGGATCGCTGGGGTTGATCCCCAAGTAGGTCTTTTTGGAGCTTTCTGTCTCGCAGTAACTATCGCCCTAGTCGGTGGTCGATTAGGGATGATCACCTCAGCTACTGGTTCCACTGCACTTTTAATGACAGGCCTAGTCGCTACAGGAAATGCTCAGGGAGAAGGCTTAGGGCTCTCATATCTAATGGCGGCAGGATTACTAACTGGATTATTTCAAATCCTTTGGGGATATTTACGCTTGGCATATCAAATGCGTTTTGTCCCACAAGGTGTACTTAGCGGATTTGTTAACGCCCTTGCTTTATTAATATTTCAGGCCCAATTACCTCAATTAGGTTTTAACCTTCACTATGGAGAACAAATATCCTTAGAAAAGAATGTGAATGCGATGCTGCCATCAGGTTCACAAATACCTGTGGTTTGGGGCTTAGTCATTATCGGATTAATAATTATCTATTATCTACCAAAAATAACCAAATTAATTCCATCTCAACTCGTCGCCATAGTAATTCTTACCGTTATAACTATAACCTTTAATCTAGACATACCAACTGTTAAAGACCTAGGACAACTTCCAGAAGGTTTGCCTACACTTTCAATTCCATTTGGGCCAATTTCAGAAGGAAAAGTACCTTTTAATCTTGAAACTTTTAGTATTGTATTGCCAACTGCTTTAGCAATTTCTTTAGTTGGACTAATGGAGACATTCCTAACCCAAGATATTCTTGATGAGATGACTGACACAAATTCCAGCAAAAATGTAGAGGCTCGTGGACAAGGAATAGCTAATGTTGTCTCCTCATTCTTTGGTGGAATGGCAGGTTGTGCTCTTGTTGGTCAATCAGTAATGAATACTGAAAATGGTGGAAGGACGAGACTTTCAACTCTATCTTCAGGTATAAGTCTCCTTGCAATGATATTACTTTGCAGGCCATGGCTTGAACAAATCCCTATGGCTGCTTTAGTAGCAATAATGATTACTATTGCTGTAAGCACTGCTGATACTAATGGTTTAAAAAATATTTCCAAGACTCCTAAAAGTGATATTGCAGTAATGATAATGACTTTTTCAGTAACGATGTTAACAACTCCTCATAACCTTGCATTAGGAGTCTTATCTGGAGTTGCCTTAGCTGGCATACTGTTCAGCAGAAAAGTAGCAAAGGTTATAAAGGTCACAGCTATAGAAATAGATCCAGAAAATACCAGGTATGAAGTTTGTGGGCAGCTTTTCTTTGTTAGCAAGGTTTATTTCCTTCAAGGATTTAATGTTCATGATCACCCATCAAAAATCACTATTGATATGTCTAACGCACATATATGGGATCAAACTGGGGTTGCCGCTCTAGATCAAATTATAAGAAAACTTAGTCTTGGAGGATCCGAGGTTGAAGTGATTGGTCTGAATAAAGAAAGTTTTGATCTTTTTGATCGACTTGGAGGTCAGGAAGCTTCAACTTTGTAAGGATTAACTCGTAGAAACTTAAATATTCAATAGGCCTGCATACGAAGAGCTCCAAGCCTTTAACAGAGAATCAAAAAGTCAGCATGCGTTTTTCGACTATAAGTGGGAGACTAAAGTTAATGATGTAATTTTTTTTATGGCTAAGGTTTGGATATCTGGTCTAGTAGGCCTTACTGTTTTCTGCTCTGGATGTGCAACCCTTAACAGCAGTGAAACTTCAAGACTCAATCTAATCCAAAAGAGAGGTGAGCTCAAATGTGGGGTTAGCGGGAAAATTGCTGGGTTTAGCTTTCTTAGGAGTGATGGGCGCTATGAAGGATTTGATGTAGATATATGCCGGGCTATGGCAGCTGCATTTATTGGTGATCCAAGCAAAGTCCAGTATCGACCTCTAACAGCACCAGAGAGATTTACTGCACTAAAAACTGGTGAAATAGATCTGCTATCAAGAAACACTACATTTAATCTGAGCCGTGATTCTATAGGAGGAAATGGAGTGACATTTGCTCCAGTAGTCTTTCACGATGGTCAAGGCTTGATGGTAAAGAAGAGTTCTGGAATTAAAAATATTAAACAATTAGCCAACAGTAATATCTGTGTTGGCTCTGGAACAACAACAGAACAAAATTTAAATGATGCATTTCAAGAAAGAAAATTATCTTATACTCCAATAAAGTATCAGGACCTTAATCAGGTTGTTGCTGGATATATTCAGGGTAGATGTAAAGCGATGACATCTGATCGATCACAGTTAGCTGCAGCAAGATCAGCTTTTCCTAAATCTGAAAACCATGTGATATTAAAAGAGATTTTAAGCAAAGAGCCCCTAGCACCAGCCTCTATTGGTGGAGATCAAAAATTAGCAGATGCTATGCGATGGGTAATATTTGCTCTATTCTCAGCCGAAGAGTATGGAATAAATCAAAAAAATGTAGATTTAAAACTAAAAGAAGCAATTAACGACAAAAGCCTGATGTCCCTCCGCAGGTTTCTAGGAATAGACGGAGCTTTAGGTAACAAGATTGGTCTCCCTAATGACTTTGTTGTCAAGATAATTAAGGCAACAGGAAACTATGGAGAAATTTATAATCGTCATTTAGGGAAAAATGCCTCATTAACAATCCCGAGAGGATTTAATCGATCATACAAAGACGGTGGACTATTAATATCTCCACCTATTAATTAGAGAGGATGAATATATCCAGGAAACAGACTATACAAGGATTTTTTCTAATATCAATAATTACAGTAGTTTGTATACTTCTCAATAATCTTGCCATTAATCTTATACGCACTGATATGGGACTTAGTTTTAGTTGGTTGAGGCAGCCAGCTGGATTTGCCCTAGCGGAATATTCTCTTCCATTCAAACCTTCCGATAGTTACGCTTGGGCACTAGTTATAGGTTGGATAAACAGCTTAAAAGTAATTTTATTTGGATTAATACTTGCAAGTCTTCTAGGTGTAATTGCAGGATTCGCAAGAATTACCAAAAATCATTTCCTGAAGCAAGTCTCCATTGGATATGTAATTCTTATAAGACAAATACCTTTACTAATTCAACTTCTTTTCTGGTACTTTGTAGCCTTCTTAAGCCTTTCAGAAAAACCTTTAGAACTATTTGGCTCACTAATCACAGTGTCAAACCAAGGTTTTTCTATATTAGGTTTAAAACTTACTGTAGAATTCTCTGCATTACTAATAGGATTAAGTGTTTTCACAGGAGCGTCTATAGCTGAGGTAGTAAGAGGTGGTTTAAATTCAGTAAAAAAAGGTCAATGGGAAGCCTATAGAAGTCTTGGAATATCTGAAAGGACTGGTCTAATAAAAGTAATATTGCCACAAGCCTTACCAGCAATAATACCAGGCTTAACAAGTCAATATCTCAATCTGGCGAAAAATAGTACACTGGCAATTGCTATAGGTTACTCTGACCTATATGCAGTAAGTGATACTACTATTACACAAACAGGTAGAGCAATTGAAGGATTTACAGTACTATTAACAAGCTTCTTATTACTCAATCTAATAATAAACTGGGGAATGAACTTATTAAACAGAATGGTAATGAACACAAACCCACATATATCATAAAACAACTT
>QCRX01000059.1 GCA_003209275.1 Prochlorococcus sp. AG-463-P14 | reverse complement strand
TTTATTGACCAGATCTACTGCAAATAAAAGGAAAAGCACATGTTTCATCCCCAAGTGCCGACTTCTAATGGCAATAAAAAAGACCCTTGCGAAAAGCGCAGGGCCTGGGTGATGGGGAACCTTATTTCTAGGAGACTAAAGCGAGTAATGCAACCCCCACAATTAGTGATTTTGCTTATCAAAGACATAAGCAACACTATAAGTAGGGTGTATCTACCGATGACAAATACCTTGACAGTCACTATGGTCGACTTGGCCGGGTGATGGGGATCAGCCGGTTTTAGAAACAAGACCTGCCTCCGTTGTAAATCGGGGGCTTTTTCTTCAGCTTATTAACTTTGACTATATAAATTAAGACCTCATTAGCAACGAAAGATCAGTAAGCAATTTGATCTGAAAGACGGTTCCTTTTCTCTAGACGAAACTCTTTAGCACTCAATGACTACTCAACCGAACATGGAACCTCCCCCAAAAAGGTTTCTTTAAACAGGAAAATTCATGGATCAATAGGCCTAGCTCAAAATCAGTCCTTCATCCAAAGCTCTTTTTGCAAAAAAACACTGCCTAGATATCTATAGAGGTTCTATCCTCCTGCATAACATCGTTCGGCTATTACTGTTAAAAGCATTGCCACGCATATCCTGGGAAAATAAGCTCAGATACTGACGGCCACCTAAAACAGCAATAAATAGCTGAATGAAAAAGATTTTTCAATGGAAAGACCTCAGATGGGGAAGCATGTCACCTCAAGAGAGGTTGAATTTCAAACGACTTTGTCTAATCCCATTATTTACGTATGGAATCTTTATCTTCTTAAGGAGTTACGCTCTCTCAATTCTCCTTTTCCTAGCCATTTACTCCGCTTACATTTTATTTAAGAAAAGAAAATAAAGGCAAGACTCAATAAAGCCTATATAAACCTATTAATGATGAACTCTTTGTGAATGCGGTGAACCAAGATCAGTGCCGACTCTTTGGCAGAGCCATTTGCAGGCTTGAGGCCATGCGTTTCGTATATCGTTACAGGTTTTTCTAAGAGACTGCATAACGTTTTCAGACTCGGATTTAGCCCCTCTCTCGCCAAGAGATTCAACAAGTCTTTTAGCGTAATCTTCTTACGACTACGGTAAGCGATCTCTATCTGCAAATAAGCGATTAAGGCATCAGCCTTGGTACTCATTTGATAGTTTATATAACACAATAGTAGAAGTTACTTATTGCACACCTAGTGCATAAGAGGCAATCGTGCCCACGATCTCTACACAGTGACGCTTCCATTGCGAATGTAATACTGTTTTTTCACCTAGAGCTTTGCTTAAGCTCTTTTCGAGTTCCCATTCTTAGCCCAAGAGCAATCTCCCCAAATTAGATCAACGTGTTGTAAATCTCAGGAAAGATAGATGCCACTATCCAAACAAAATTGGTGGCGCCGCTATAGGTGTGGATGCCTATAAACCTCTATTACCTATAAACATATAGTCCTATCAGCCAAGATTGAACGCCTTATAAAGAACCTTTTTGAAATAAACCAATTTCCCCCTCAACTCGTTGATGTCATAAAAGACATTTGCGTGTTAAGTGTTCACCATCTGGAATAAGACGTTTACGAATTAGACAAGCAAGAAATGTTCTCCAATGGACATCCCAGTAATAATCGAAATACTGGGATGTCATGAAAACGCAAGCTGAACATGAACTCCTAAGGGAACCTTCTTCAAGGAATTCCCATTGCTTTTTTTTCTGAATATTTTGTATTGAGGGGCGTTTTTGAGGTTGAATGCGCAGGCATTGACCCATTCCAATAGGACAGGCCACATCAGAATCCCAATCCTCAACTCGGAATAGAGCATATGGAGACGCAGAAGGGACCATACACTAGTAGCAGTACATCTGTACTAATATTGCCTGGAGCGGTTGTCAACTAATAAGCTCGATTTAGATTGTAGAAAGTCTTTTCTTCTCAATGATTCTCGTCAAAATCACAAACGCAACTGATGTAGTTGCCTCTAAGACCCACAAGCTTTTTGCGAAGATAACTTCTGAAAAAATTGACGAGAATCTAGTAGAAGCAGAAGTCATTAAACAAATGGGGGCAGATCTCGCTTCCTTTGGTCTAAAAGGTGAAATTGCTATCGTTAAAGGAATTGATATAGAAAAAGATACCCTCGTTACTAAAAAGGGTTTTGTGGTTAAAAAGAGTCAAGCATTCCCCTCTCCAGAAAAATAACATGAAGACCAACGTCGCTAATAAAGGAAGAGACAACTAAATCATTATTTAGATCAAGAACAAACAAAGGATAACTACAAATGACAAAGAAATTACCTTGAACGGAAAGATTAAGACTCAGGACTAAGCAAATGACTTATCTCAAATTGCATTCACCTCAACACGTTGGAGTAAGAGAGGAGAATTAAGCACTTAACCATCAGAACTCTTCAATGGAAACGCGAGTGTCTTTGAAGCATTCATTTTGCTCAGAATAAATTTTCTGGAAAATTAGATTCTTGAAATCCTCTATCGAAGGAGTTCAATTAGACGTATGAAAGTAGCAAGCAAATTAAGTCATAGGCTTTTGAGAAGCGACCCTCAAAAGATCTTCTATGCTCATCTCTGAAAACCAACTTCTCGGTCACGTTAGTGATTTAAAGCTCTCAATATTTCTTCCTCGCTCCTTTAAATTGACTTGCAAGCCAACCTCTTAACGAACTCTGGTTGACTCATGCTGCAATCTCCTCCAAGGAATCAATTTCAGGCGCTTCACCGAATTGATTAGTAAGCTTTTCCCATCCATCTAGAATCATCTGACCACATAACTCAAGGGCATCATCTAAAGGTAACTTGCTTCTATTTTTCATTTGGAATGGAGTCCCGTCAGGCTGTGTACTCCATTTATCCACGAAAACAAATGGATAGCGTTCCCAAGATTTCGGATCACGATGAAAGCGATAACACCAATCCCCCTCTGGATTAATTAGCCATCCGTTGACTTCCTGAGTTGAACGTCGCTGCATAATGTCTTACATAAGTACATGTGTACTAGCTATATTTTCGGCGTATGTCAACGGAAGCAAGTTCTCAGCTCTATGTGAGTTTCTGAAACGGATAGCAAGTTCATTTTGTCAACCTATATAGATAGATCTAGTGTGATTCCATCTATCCATAGATCTAATGGCCGTAGCCACAGCAACTAAACCAACAACTCCTAATAGAAAAACAACAGCCCTTCAGACTCAATCTCGATACGCATCAACCCAATCTCGATTTGCGACTAGCAAGCTCATTCAGAATCTGGGCTCATCAAATGATGGGGTGCAGTTCTCATTCGTAAGCGATTTAAGGACAGCCCACGGAAGAGATTGAGTCAGTTTTTCAGTTTAAAGGCAAGGGAAACCACCTTCTTACAAGCAAGACAAAAAAGAAGGAGTGGTCATTTACTCCTTCTTTTTTGTCTTGCTTGTCCCTCATTCAAAGTAATTAACCATAAATCCTGGCACAAATTGAACCAGCATCTTCATCCACCAAAACCGGTGTAGTTTCCCAATCGAGAAATTCTGCCCATTGAGCCACATGCTCATAAAGGGCTTTTGTCTCATCAGTTTCAACGACAATCCAACCTTCTAATGAGCCTGGGGCATGATATCTAGAAAATGATTTAACACCTGGGAAAGGAGCTCCGGTAGCTAAGAACCTCTCTGCACTTTTTTGATGGTAACCAGGCTTAATTTTCCAATGTTGAATGTAGAGCATGAATTTTTTAGAAAGCAAGCTTTCATAGCAGTAGATCAACTGATTCCTATATGCGACTCGATACTTATTCAAATTTTCAAAACGATAGCGACCTTCCCTAGACATGATGAGACAGTGATCTTGTCTAGGGAAGGTTTAGCCTTTCGAAGAAGGAAAAAAGACTAAGCAGCTTTTCTCTCTTCTTCTTGAATCCCTGCAATTATTTGAGAGGCTATAAGGTTGTTTTTCTTCTCATACTTCCTTGACTTATAAATCTCGAACTTACAAATCTCGTCTCCACTAACGAAACAATCGTCAATGAAGTCATCAAATGCTTTCGAAGTCATTGAGATTGAGCGATTAAACAAAATATGCATCACACAGAAAAGTAATCAAGTCCGTCTTAA
>QCRX01000058.1 GCA_003209275.1 Prochlorococcus sp. AG-463-P14 | reverse complement strand
AGATATAGACCTGCTATAAGTTGTATAGGCCAAAAATCTAGAACCCATTCAGCAAGAAATATTAGGATTATCCTAAGAACTAATGCAATTAATATACCAATATTCAATGCTTGACGTTGTTTTTCAACTGTGCTTAAGCCTCTCGTAATAGCTGCTAATGCTATTGCATTATCGGCTGAAAGAACGAGTTCTAAAGCAACTAAAACTGGGAGCAAGGGTGCTAATTCAGTCCACTGGTCAATACCATCAAGCCAAAGAGCTAATGATGGTAACGAAGCTGAATCCATTTATTCCTCTATGGTATTAATCTGTTTAGTGAGGCCCTTAGCCCTTGTACTCAAACATAAACACTTTTTCGTTAGATGGTGAAACAACAGCTAATTAGTCGATTTGACTCTGATCTATGTCACATAAACTCTGAAGTGGCTGTGGTCAAGGTTACTGGTTGGGTAGAAGATCTACCCATAGGAAGTGCTTTAGCACAAGGATCAAACGTTGAGGAAGCAGAAATTAAAGCTATCTTAAGATTAGAAGAAAGATATTCTAAGTCTATCGACTCGATAGAGAATGTTAATATTTCTTCTAGGGATCCAATCAAAACAAATAGTTCTAATCAAAACCCGATTATAGAAGTCAAGAGTGAAGATCGCGAAACGACTATATCAAATAGTAGTGAATCTCATATTGACTTATTAGAACCAGAAGACTGGAGCGAAGAGTTAGCTGAGATTGATAATCAGTAAAATGTTGTGTTAAAACATAACCTTCTGTGTCTTTCTTTCCTTCAAACTGAGCTTTTAATATTATTATTGGGACATCCTGAGTGCCAACAATGATGCCAACTCCCTTTACAATATTGATGATTTTACCTGACTCTAATTCTGTCAATCCAATATAGGGTAAAATCTCTCTATGCTGAGTAATAGTAATAGAGTTATTACTAAAACTATTGTCTAGAGGAACAGTAGACTTTATTTTAACTCTTTTGTTGTCTATTGTTGTATAGCCATTAGGATACAAACCAGTAACTTTTCTGTGAATTTCAATAGCTGTTTCTTGCCAATTGACTTTATTATCAAGCTTAGTAATCATGCGGGCATATCTAGTTTTGCGATGTAATTTATTTTGAGGTGTTAAATTGAGTTTACTATGTATTAAATTGCCTGTTTCAGGTTTGTATAATTCTATTATGTCTAATGCTTTACCAAGTAAATCTCCTGATAATTGACTTAGTCTATTAGATAAATCACAAGCATTTTCGTGCTTTCCTATTACAATTTCTTCTTCTAGAAGAAGTGGTCCTGTATCTAATCCTTCCTCCATATACATTATTCCTACACCTGTTTTAACATCTCCACTAAGAAGGCTCCATTGGATAGGAGCAGCTCCTCTCCATCTGGGCAATAGGGAAGCATGACTATTCCAACAACCATATTTAGGTTGTTCTAAAATTTCTTTTGGTAAGATCTGTCCGAATGCTACTACGATATATATATCTGCATTTAAGGCTTTAATACTATTCTGACATTCTTCATCAGTTCTTATATTTTTAGGGGTAAAAGTGGGAATACAATACTTATTAGCAATTAATTTGATTGCTGATGGATCTAGATTCTTGCCTCGATTCCGCTTTCTATCAGGTTGAGTGACAACTCCTACTACGTTATGACCTTTGTTAATTACGGTTTCTAGACTTTCAACGGCATAAGAAGGAGTTCCCCAAAAGACTATTTTCATGCTTCGCCTGTAATTGATAATCCTTCAACCCACACATACGGAGATACACCATTAGGTGTCACCACTTCTTCATCCTCAAGACAAATAATATTTTTCAAGACATCTTTTATATCTCCAGCGACAGTAGCAGCTTCAATTGACACTGGTTCACCATCAATGAATAACCAACCATCAAACGGTAAGGAAAAAGAACCTTGACTAGCTTTTACTCCAGCATGTAAGGCACTTAAACCTTCTATAAGGATAAATCTATCTTTAGTATTGGAGTGTTCAAGGTTGTGTACATATTTAGTATTTGTGTCCTTTGAGACTTCAAACCAATCATATCCAACTGAAACTTTAGATCCTAAACCTGCATGACCAGTAGGTTGAACGCCAAAAGTTCTGGCCGTAGACTCAGAATGAAGAAAGCTACGAATTATTCCATTCTCGACAATGGAAAGATGCTTTGTAGGTGTCCCCTCTCCGTCAAAACTAATAGCTCCAATATTCTCAGGGTGTAAACCATTATCAGACAGACAAAAGAATTCTGGTGCGATTTTCTCCCCTATTGAATCTTTCTTACTCAAACTAACTCCGTCAAGGATTGATCTTGCATTAAACATAGTGCTAAAAGCGCCCATTAATTCTAAAAATGCTTCGGGCATAAAGCAAACTAGATACCTTCCTGTATCAATTGAATTGTAGTTGAGATGACTAATAGTACGTTTAGCTGCTTCTTCTATACATCCATCAATATCTAGATCTATAGTTCCATGAGATAACCTAACCGAGCCAGAACTCCTAGGCTTTCTTCCACTTTCTTCTGCTTTTGAGTATAAATATAGAGAAGCCTGAGTACGAAGAATATCTCTACATGCTCCTTCACTATTTAGATAAATTTTCTGGTATTTACTCTCCGATAGTCCATTATAAGGGACACTATTTATTGCTTTATGTTTGGAAATTAGTTTAGATTCTGCTTCTTGGAGGATTGATAACATTCTACTAATACCAACGCCATCCTTTAGTGGCCTATGAAGGTCAGAAAGTTGACTTTTTGCTAAAGGCGAAAACTGCGGGATATCCTCCGGATTCCCGAAGAAACTAGCTTCATATGAACCTTTAATAGCCTTGGCTAATCCGTTATTGGATAAGTCAGAAGTACTAGTTACTCCTACTAACCCTTCTTTATTCCATACCCTTATTGTAAGAGAGTTTCGTTGAGATGCTTTTAATTGTTTTGGTTCTCCTTTATCAACCTGTACAGAACTATCTTCTACTGATGAGGCTCCTAAATCCCATTGAGTAATAGAATGCTTGGATATATGTGATGATATGAGTTTAAATAAATCATTGGTATTTAATAATCTAGAGTTGGTTTCTTGTTCTATAGTCATTGTTATCTGCCTCCTACAGTAATTGAGTCAACTTTAATATGAGGTTGACCTACTGTTACGTTAATATTGCCACTAACCGAGCCACAAAAACCAGCAGCGAGGTCTAAGTCATCAGCACACATTGAGATTCTAGGTAAGACCTCTTTGGCCTCTCCTATTAAAGTTGCCCCTTTAACTGGTTGGGTGAGTTTTCCTCTATCAATTAAATAAGCTTCTTCTACTGAGAAATTGAATTGACCTGTAGGGCCAACACTCCCTCCTCCCATTGATTTACAGTACAAACCTTTATCAATACTTTCAATCAGTTGTGTCGGACTAAACATACCTGGAGCAATGTAGGTATTACGCATCCGACTTGCTGCTGCAAAAGTATGACTTTGTCGTCTTCCACTACCTGTTCGCTTGTGTCCTGTACGAAGTTCTCCTGCTCTATCACTTAGAAATGACTTAAGAATTCCGTCCTTAATTAATGTAGTTCTCTGGGGTTCCATACCTTCATCATCCATAGATAAAGAGCCAAATGCTCCTTGAGACATCCCCTCATCAATTGCTGTCACAGCTTTATTTGCAATCTTTTCATTTACTTTTGATGCAAAGGGTGAGGTACCCCTTTCGATTTGAGTTGTTTCTAGTAAATGACCACATGCTTCGTGAAAAATAACTCCGCCAAATTTATTTGCAAGTACTGCTGGCATCTGACCCGCTTCTACAAATTTTGCATACAACATTTTGCCTGAACTTTCACAAAGTTCAGCTGCTGTATGATCAGCTTTCCAATTCCTTAAATCATTTGGACTGTCTGAAGAACCTAATCTTCTACCTACACTAGATCTATAATCTCTATCTGAAGCAAGTACATTTAAACCTACAGATTGATGCAATCTAATATCTCTAGCGAACGTGCCATCACTTGCTGCCAATAAAACCTCTTGGTGACTTCTGGAATAAGAAGCTCTTCTTACAGCAAGGTGAGATCCTTTCTGACTAAGATATCCTGTACTTAGTAATAACTTTTGACTCGATTCGTTGATATCAGGACATAATTCCAGCCAATTACCCTTATTACCACCAAAATCATTTAATTCATCCAGT
>QCRX01000057.1 GCA_003209275.1 Prochlorococcus sp. AG-463-P14 | reverse complement strand
ACGAGTTGGTGCTATTCGTGAAGCTTTAGATGATGAAGGCTTTGAGCATGTTGGAATAATTAGTTATACAGCTAAATATGCTTCTGCTTATTACGGTCCTTTTAGAGAAGCTTTGGACTCAGCACCTAGAGTCGAAAGTGCCAAACCGATACCTAAAGATAAGACTACCTATCAGATGGATCCGGGAAATTCTAGAGAGGCAATAACTGAAGCTCAGCTGGATGAACAAGAAGGTGCAGACATTCTTATGGTTAAACCAGGACTTGCGTACCTCGACATAATTTATCGATTGCGGCAAGAATGCGAATTGCCTATTGCTGCTTATAACGTCAGTGGTGAATATGCAATGGTTAAAGCTGCAGCAGAGCGAGGCTGGATAGATGAAAAGGAAGTAGTCCTTGAAACATTATTGAGCTTCAAACGCGCCGGCGCTGATTTGATTTTGACTTACCATGCTTGTGATGCTGCGCAGTGGATAATTCAAGGTTGACAACTAATTTCTAAGGAATAAGTAGTGTTGTTTAATTTTCCAATAAGATTCGCAATAAATATTGCGTTGTACGCATAACCCGTTAGGAACACCTTTGGCTAGTTTGAAGAATGTTAGAAACACTTTTAGGATCCAAAATTCCATCTGTACACAGACTTGGTCACATAGCTATTCGAGTGGAAGATGTAAATCGGGCCAAGGCTTTCTATCAAAGCCTTGGAATGAAGCTTGTTTGGGATGATCAAGACTGGTGTTATTTAGAAGCGGGACCTGGCAGGGATGGTCTCGCTTTATTGGGACCTGGATATAAAGCAGCTGGACCCCATTTTGCATTTCATTTTACTGATAGAGCTGAAGTAGAAGAGATACATCGAAAATTAAAAGAAGCTGGAGTAGATGTTGGTCACTTGCATAATCATCGTGACGGCACGGCTTCTTTCTACTTGAAAGATCCAGAAGGCAATTGGTTAGAAATGCTTTATCACTCAGCAGATGGGATTAAAGGAAATCAGACGTAGTGAAGGGCATAGAAGTAAGAAAGACTTAGCCATGCAGTCTGAAGTCTCAGTATCTGAAAAAGCTTGTCAGGAAACATTGGAGCTATTGGAGTGGCCTAGGCTTTGTGAGCACCTATCCACTTTCGCTAGTACTGCACAAGGTCGCAGGCATTGCAGAAGTCTTGTGCTCCCACCAGATCTAGCTACCAGCAATATTCGCTTGGCAGAAACATTAGAGATCGGTGAATTAGATCAAGTTGTTCAAGGTGGGATGAGTCTGCACGGAGTGCATGATTTAGAAGAAGTTTTAAAGCGTTGTGCAAAAGGCGGGGTTGCTTCAGGTGAGGAGTTGTTGAAAGTTGCAGACACTCTTTCTGCTGCTCGTCGATTACGTAGACAGATTGATAATTCCGAACTTCGGCCTGTGATGACCGCTTTGTTAGCAGATCTAGTCACATTCCCTGAGTTAGAAAAACAGCTCAAACTTGGATTAGAGGATGGAGGTCGAGTAGCAGATAGAGCAAGTTCAAAACTTACGAACCTTCGTACTCAATGCAAGTCTTTTCGATTTGATCGACGGAATCGATTGAATGAACTTCTTCGCCGACATGCCTCTTTCTTGCAAGACAACGTAATTGCAAATCGGCATAACCGGCCTGTTTTAGCTGTAAAGATTGGCGCAACGAGTCATATCGCTGGGATTGTGCATGACAGTTCTTCTTCAGGGAACACACTATTCGTTGAGCCACAGTCTGTTATTCCAATTGGGAATCAAATTGCTGCAATAGAAGGATTAATAACTGAGGAGGAGCTCTTCCTTTTAGGGCAGTGGAGTGCTGATGTAGGAGAAAGATTTGAAGCTCTTGAGCATCTTCTGAAGGTCGTTTTGACTATAGATTTGGCATTAGCTAGGGCACGTTATGGCTATTGGTTGGGAGGTGTTCCACCAATCCTGAAAGAGGAAAAAAGAGCTTCTTTTGTTTTTGATGGTTTGCGTCATCCTCTGTTGGTTTGGCAGGAGCGATTTGAAAAAGGAAATGCAGTAGTTCCAGTCAGTCTTGAAGTTGAACCAGACCTAAGAGTAGTTGCTATTACGGGGCCCAACACTGGTGGTAAAACTGTCACTCTTAAAAATATTGGGCTGGCAGTTCTCATGG
Organism: Prochlorococcus sp. AG-463-P14; assembly: GCA_003209275.1. Lineage (GTDB taxonomy): Bacteria > Cyanobacteriota > Cyanobacteriia > PCC-6307 > Cyanobiaceae > AG-463-P14. The sequence continues at coordinate 2,271 of QCRX01000057.1, read as the reverse complement.
CTCGAGCAGGTCTTTTGTTGCCATGTAGAGGCAATCCATCTTTGCCTTGGTGCGCACAGGTTTTGGCCGATATAGGCGATGAGCAATCTCTACAACAAAGTTTGTCGACGTTTAGTGGGCATCTAATACGAATTAGCCGTATTTTGCAGGCAACTCGTCATGGTCAAGGCCCAACTTTGGTATTACTAGATGAGATTGGTGCAGGCACAGATCCTAGTGAGGGGACCTCCTTAGCAATAGCACTTTTAAAGACACTTGCTGATATATCAAGGCTCACAATTGCTACAACTCACTTTGGCGAATTGAAGGCTCTTAAATATAGCGATTCAAGATTTGAGAATGCTTCTGTTGCTTTTGATAGTGAGACATTGACTCCAACTTATCGCTTGCAATGGGGCATTCCAGGAAGAAGTAATGCATTGTCGATAGCTAAACGATTAGGCCTGGACTCTGTTGTTATTGGCAGAGCTGAAAAGTTAATCGAATTAAATACAAATGAAGATGTTGATGTAGTTATTGCTGGATTAGAAGATCAAAGAAGGCGTCAGCAAACAGCAGCTGAAGATGCTGCTTCTTTATTGGCTCGTACTGAAATCCTTCATGACGAGTTGTTGAGCCGTTGGACACGTCAATCTCAAGAGTCAGCCAAAGATCAGGAGCGTCGCAGAAAAGAACTTGAAATTGCGATTCAGGATGGTCAGAAGGAGGTTCGTAATTTAATTAAGCGATTGCGGGCTGAAGGAGCTGATGGCGAAACAGCTAGACGTGCTGGTCAAAAGTTACGTAAAATCGGTCAAAAGTATTGTCATGATTCACCAAAGAAGAATCATGCGGGTTGGATTCCTCAAGTTGGAGAGAGAATTAGATTGTTAGCTCTGGGCAAGGCAGGTGAAATACTTTCTATCTCTGAAGATGGACTTCAACTCACAGTTCTTTGTGGGGTTTTTAGGAGCAAAGTCGACTTGCACTCTGTTGAAAGTCTTGATGGGCTCAAGCCAACTGCTTCAAAACCTAAGGTGAAAGTTGTTGCTGCTACTACCACTCTCGGTGCACACAATTCTGTTCGATCTAAAAGTAACACTATTGATGTTCGTGGATTAAGGGTCCATGAAGCCGAAGTTGCTGTTGAAGATTTCTTGCGTAAAACCAATAGTCCTATATGGGTTGTTCATGGAGTTGGTTCGGGAAAGTTAAAACAAGGCTTGAGGGAATGGTTATCTTTGTTGCCTTATGTGGAACGAATTAGTGATGCTGATTCGATAGATGGAGGAGTTGCATGTACTGTTATTTGGTTGAGGTAAGAGTGCTTAGTCTTTGTCCAAGAAGTGCATAATAGGAAAATTTCAAACCTCTCCTTTCAGTTTCTAGAAATGACGAGATCAAAATGTATTTTACAGACCAGATACGAGTTATTTTAAAAGCTTTACTTTGCGTCAAGAAGACAGAATTCTCAGTCGGACATATGCAAGTGATCGTATTAAAATAATTTTCACTTAAGCTAATTGCATCTCATAAGCTTTTTATTCGCTTATGTATCTCATTCTCCAAAGAGAAATATTTGTAAGCGAAGATTCAACACAATTGTGAATCAATAAACAAATATACCTTGTGTGCATATCTTTAAACTTGTATTTTGAGAAATCAAAATCTATCTCGGCTAAACTGGAATCTTTCTTAAGTATTGACTTCTCTGAACCATTCAAAACATTTCTATTTGCAATAGTAAAAGGATCACACTTTTCATATATTGCATAGCAAAAAGTTTTAGGTAAATGCTCTATATATTTAACTTTGAATTCTAGTCTTATTTTTTTCAAGAGGATAGGGAATGGTAATTCAAATAATAGAAATCCACTATTATTTATAACAGGATAATGACCTGTATTATAATTACTAGTAAGAAATTTTTCAAAAGCAAACCATCCTGGGATGTTGCTATTAAGTATTTTACAGATTAATGTTAAACTCTCCGCACTTTGATCCAATCTTTCACCACTAGATTGATATTTAGATTTGTCATCTAATACAGTTGATTTTCTAGTATGTACTTTATCTTTTAACAGTCTTCTTGTAATTAGAGATTGTAGCTCTTTCCCCTTTTTGGAAGGAGGGCTATGCAAATGATTCTGATCGAAAAAGAATTCCAGGTTATTATGTCTGGAAATAGAGTTAACAACGATGTCATAAAGACTAGAGCAAGATATGCCTCGATCATTACACTTTTTAACTAATACTTGATTCATATAATCACATATATCATTTCTCTCTGCT
>QCRX01000056.1 GCA_003209275.1 Prochlorococcus sp. AG-463-P14 | reverse complement strand
TAGGTTAACTAATTAGTGAAATTATAAATATAGAGTTGGATTTTACATATTAAGCGATTAAGCTGTCTATGCGTGATCTTGCAAATGTAGTTATTGGTAGAGCTAGTAAAGAAGCACTAAGTAAGCTAATATAGACAAAAAATGTGACATAACCTTTTCTTTTTTTCATATAATAATGCGAAAATATCATTAATAGCAATATTGCCGTGCTAATTACAGACAAAATTATTGAGCTAAATTTATCAATTATAAAATCTAAATGTAACCCTATTTCAGTAGAAGACAATGGCCAACCAAGTGAAAATGTATTTGTAACTTCGTTAGTGTATTCTTGCGCAAGCAACAAATAACTAAGAATTGCGGATGTACTTGCACAAGTGATCAAAACAAATGCAACTGGCTTGCTAAGTCTATTCATTGTTCGGTTAAAGCTAAGCAGAAGAATCCCTATAAAGCTGGAACCCAAAAATGGTATAAGAGGAATGAGAGGCGCAAGATCTAAGGCAGTTGGCATTAATAAACCTTCTTTTTTGTAGGGTAGACAATCTCTTGGTAAGAAGCACGCAGTTTTAGCAAATAAAAAATCCTGCTTGTTTCCTCAACTGAAACCTAACTTGGCTTACCTATTATTTCTATGGGTAGGTAATTTTACCCTGATTTTTGGACCTCTTTGAGCTCGTTCATCATTGATTATTGCGCAATAGCATAACGAGTCATTTTGTTTTATCAATAAACACTTGATATAAACTCAGACTGAAATCAGCATTTGAACAATGCTTGTTAAGCCCATAATCACTTAGCTTCTAGAGATGTTAAAACTAATATGCATTCTAAATATTAACTGGTAAAAATGAATATTATTTATGCGTGTATTTTGAGCGCAGTATTATTGATATCAATTCTAGGTTTCAGATTAAACCAAGTGGAAATCCAAAATTTTACTCTTAGGAAAAGAGGTATTAGGTGGAAGAAGAAAAAAAGAATTCAGAGAAGGAAAAAAAGCCCTTAGGATTTGTTGTATCCTTGACAACAGTTTCTATTGGAGTGCAGGAGCTATAATTAGAAGGTTACTCTACTAATTTTGAAATGCATTTAGATGAATCAGAGGAAAAAGAAGCAATTAATGCTAATAATAACTTTAAAGAAGAGATTAAAACTTCAAGCTCTAAATGGATAAATAATCAAGGTGAAGAGGTAGAAGAGGTTTTTGGATTTAATGACAATGCAGAACTAGTTAATGGAAGAGCTGCGATGATAGGTTTTGCAATGCTAATACTAACTGAACTGGCATTTAGTGGAGATCCAGTGGTTAAAACAATTTTTGGAGTAAATTAACCAGTTGTTTAATAATTAGTACTAAAGAGTAATTATTAATTTTCTAATATAAAGCATATGAGTCTGTATCTTTACGCAGTTTTTTATTAGAATATTGGCACATGGATATCTTTATGCTAAGAGAGGTAGATCCACAAAAAATAGAGAATGGTAAATTATGAAAAATCCACAGCGTCCAAGAATTGATGTAAATGAATTTGATAGAGCCATGGAAAATGTTGAATTAGAAAAGGTAGAATTCCAAATAATTGACTATATAAGATTTATAGGAGTATTCTCACAACCTATACTTAAACAAGCACTTAATCTCGAATCAAAACCACCTGCGCTTTCAATACTTTGTGTAGCATGTAGAAAGATAGGTGCATATATGCCTGATCATTTTGAGAAGGTGAGAGATTGGTCTAAATTAGTAAGCATAGATGGAGTCAGGTGGGATGGAGATCTTATATGTAGCACAACATTGAATATTGATGGACAACGGCTAACCCCAGAAGCCGGAACCTCTCAATTTCACAACTTCGCAGTTCATCGCGAACTTTTCGTTGGGTTTTAGCAACTAACTTTTTGATACTCCAAATGTTTGATTATTCTTTAATAGCGAAATCTTTTAATCACTTTTGCTGGATTGTTTGAAATTCCATTTTCAAACAGAATCCATTGTTTTGTTTCTAGGTCGTGATCACATCCGTATTCTGGACTTTCCGCATATCTAACCCATTTTTCATAATGGCAGGCTTGATCTGCTTCGAAGGCTGATCGATAGCTAGTGAGAAATAGTATTAAGGCCATTATTGCAAACAGAAGAGCAATAACACCAATTGCTATTTTTGATTTCATCTACAGCCTCTTGTACTAATATAAAAGATTACCATTAAGATCAACTTTAAAATTTATCTTCTAACTCACTTCAAATGAATACACTAAGCAGGTAGTAATTCCGAAAATCATTGAAATTGACTTATACTTTTCCTACTTCATGTTTTTGTTGGATCTTTTATGAAGGATAAAAGGGAAGTCTCCACTACTCCTAATACAGCCAAATTGGTTTTATTTATCTTTGGTATTGGTCCTATTATTATTATGATTATATTTCTTTCTTTTAATGGCTTCTTTAATTCACCTGCTCATTGAATAGTATTCTAATTAGAGAATAAATTGGTTATATATAATCTATATATTTTAAATGAGTTTATTATCAGAGTTTGAGTTATGCATTTCGGTTTAGATTTAATTCTTTAAATGAGTCAGCTTTCATCGTCTAGATTGCAGGCTAAATCACATTCCGTTAGTTTTGGGTCTGAAAGTCGCTCAAGGATTCGAGCCATATCAACTGCAGATAGCTCGCCGTCGCTACTCCATTTAAGAGTTGTCTTTCGTTGCTTCGGGACTTTCTTGGGTGGAGTTGGAGATTGGGGGCTCATGTATTTTGCCTCCTCAATGAAAACTCATTTATTAATTTAAACATGATAAGGGTTTAATTAATCTAACTTTTATCGAAACTTCATTTTTTAAATCTAATTTCGTTTTTCAGAGAGTCTCTATTCTTTAATTCATGTTAGATCTCTGTTGAAAACTATAGGCTTACGTTGATGCTGTGTTGGATGTTAATTCTTTTACTTTATAAAGAAGATGATAAGAAGAATTATCAAGTAGCTATTGAATAGTGTTATCACATAAAGGCTAGGTATTTTGACTGGTTTGCTTATCAGATATTCTCATTCTAAAATAAAACTTTACAGATATTTTTTAATGCCATTGTCTGTGAATTTATATACAGATCCTTTAGAACTTAAGAATAACATTTCACCATTCATTTTAGATTTGCCGAATCTATTTAATCTTGCAAGATGAATGTTTGCTTTTTCTATGAGCTCTCCTTCTCTTTCCCAGGAACTAATTTTAATGTCTTTTTCTGGATCTATCATAAGTGACTCTGCGAGGCTTTCTTTAGCCTTTTGCCGAATACGTGTTTTTCCAGTAAATTTCATTTTAAAACGTTCAAGGTTAGTGAGCCTTTTTTTTTTACCCCAGGACTCTTTTCTTAAATAATTAATGAATGTCCCAAATAGAACTATTGACATAATAAAGATAATGAGACCTTCCATTAAAGGCAATGAATTAAAGGACCATGAAGACCTATTTTTTTATCTAGCAGAAAAAAATAAACTAGAAACTATAGATCTTTTCTAGTTATAAACTACCTCAGGGAAATAGCAAGTCTTGATAGAATAGATTAATCTCTATAAAGGATAAATTCATACACTGACTATATCCAATTCCTTCTATATCCATTATAAGAGTTCTAATCTTATAGAAAAAAATAGCTTTCTAACCCTAATATTATGACTTGATGATTATTTCAAAATCAAACCCAAGATTTGTTTTTTCTGAAAGGATTTCTTTTTTGAAAATTCCTTTGTTCAAGCCCGCTACTAATGTGAGTATTGATTCTAGAAATAATGTCGTCCAGGCTAAGCAAAAAAGTATTGCTCTAAAGGCAATCGATTCATTGATCTTAGGATCATTTTTATTCATAACGATATTCTAACCTGTTTATTCTTTTTTGATCTGGTTTAGTATGGACCAAACTTTTGGCAGCAATTTGCTCCACATATTGCTCCTAAAGATATAGATTCTTTGATGCTCCATCCTGAAGCAAGACCAGCAGTAACTCCTGCCGCAAAACTATCTCCAGAACCGTATGAATCAACAACAGAACCTTTTAATTTAATTGCATCATATTTACCTCCCGGACATGATTCTCCTCCCAAAGAACCTTCTGTGGCTATTTTAATCTTTGGTTTTTTAATTAATTGTTTGGTCATTGACTCCTCATAAGGATCAAGCTTACTGCTAATCAATGCATCTATGTCTATTTTTGAATTGTTTATAGTATTAGCACCTAAGCGAGGTGTTGCGGTAAGAATTTTCGCCATTCTGCAGTATTTAAGTGCAACCATATCTCCAGCACTTATAAACACACCCTGATAATTAGAAAGCTCTTCCCATGGAAGGGGGTCATCTCCCGATGGTTGAATCCTATCTCCCATTACAATAATAGCTCTTTCTCCATTTGAATCTATAAAGCTGACACCTCTTCGAGTAGGTCTGTCAACCCATTTAACACTAAGCTTTAGCCCTAATCTCTTTAACC
>QCRX01000055.1 GCA_003209275.1 Prochlorococcus sp. AG-463-P14 | reverse complement strand
CTTGCTTTTCGGAGAGGATCTGGATGGCGGAAATCTACGGCTGCAGGAATTCTTTTGTTACTTCTTGCGCATGGACTTGGATGGTCCCTTTTGATCTCAGAACCTGTTCATTCGCCGATATCAATTGCACTTTGGCAACCGTCAATACCAATTCGTGAAAAATTCTCTAAGAAAGGTCAAAAGCCCTTGCCTGAAGATATTCAATTCGCTTTGTCGAAGGCAAAGGACATGAAGGCGAAGTGGTTGGTGGCACCAGAAGGCACTATGCGGATTAACGAGAATCTTCTTGATCCAGCACCACTGAGTTTCTTGACTGGAGGGTTTCGTTGGACTGGTGGGAGGATAAGAAGCTCTTTACTTGTATTTGACGAAGGTAAAAGAGAGTTTTCGGAATATCTTGATAAACATCGGCTAGTCCCTCTTGGTGAGTGGATTCCTAGTTTTCTTGGTAGCTCTTTTAAAGGTCTATCAGCTGTTGGTGGTTTAGAACCGGGAAGCTCTTCTAGGCTATTAAAGTGGAATGGACCATTTGTTAGTGCGGCTATTTGCTATGAACTAAGTGATGGTAATTCAATAGCTCGATCTGTATCTCAGGGTGCTCAATGGATACTTGCGATTGCAAATTTAGACCCATATCCAATTTCTCTACAGAGACAATATTTAGCCCTTGCTCAACTTCGTAGCATTGAAACTTCTAGAGAACTTATTAGTGTCTCTAATACAGGACCTACTGCGTCTATTTCAGCTTCAGGTACAACCAATTTTGTCGTTAAACCTTACTTAGAAGGGATTGGAATTGCAGACCTTCATGTCAATAGTAACAAGACAGGTTATGTCTTATGGAGAGAAGTACCATTAGAGGCCCTTTGCATTATTAATTTCCTTGGTTTAATTACATTTGGGAGAAAAACTAATTAATTAACTATTCGGAGATATTCCTTTCAATCAAGCCTCCTCCAAGGACTAATTCTTCTGCATAAAATACTGCTGCTTGGCCAGGAGTTATGGAGAATTGTTCCTCCTCGAAATGTAAAATACAGCGATAAGGCCTTTGGTTTCGTTCGTCTAAACTGGTTTTGGCTAATGGGGTAAGTTTTGCTTTTACTGGTCTGCTTCTATATCTAGCTTGGACTTCTACATTTATTGTTTCTTTAGGAGGTTCTATAGAAATCCAGTTAATTGAACCAACTATGCAGCTTGATTGACCCGCGTCAGCTCTAGGTGCTACGACTATTTTATTATTTTCAGCATCAATTTGTACAACATGGAGTGGTTCTTTCCACGAAACCCTTAAGCCTTTGCGTTGGCCAATAGTGAAATGCTCAATACCATCATGTTCTCCTATAATTCTTCCATCTTTTAAAACTATAGAACCTTTCTTCGGAGAGATATATGAGTCAAGAAAAGCTTTCATAGAACCATGATGATCTACAAGACAAAGATCTTGACTCTCTGGCTTTTCCGCTGTACGGAGGTTAAATTTATTTGCTTGCTGACGTGTTTCAGATTTAGTCAATTCTCCTAAGGGAAATACAACTTTATTAAGAACTTCCTGTGATAAGTCATATAAGAAATAACTTTGATCTTTATTCTTGTCTAAGCCCCTTAATAGCTTTATTCGATCTTTTGAGTGGCCTGGTAATAATGTCGCGAAAGAGGTGTCTTCTGAGCCTCTAACTCTTGCATAATGTCCAGTAGCGATTCGGTTAATTTCACGTTGACTTTCTGCCCATTGGATCATGGGCGTGAACTTAACTAAGCGATTACATCGAGAACACGGTAGAGGTGTTATTCCGTCTTGATACCCATGGATTAATTCTTCTACAATTTCTTTGTGAAAGGTATCTCTGCTATCAATTACATGATGAAGGATCCCTAGTTGTTTACATATCCCTGCGGCATCAACGAGTCCTTCAGAACAGCATGCACCTTTGCCGCTCATTAACCATAGTGTTATTCCTTCTACATCCCACTCTGCTTCTACTAGTAAAGCTGCTGTGAGAGAACTATCAACACCTCCGGACAATCCAACGCATACCCGGTGTTCACCATCAAGGTGACGCAACATTTCTAGTGTTTTTTGAGTCGCCTTGTTAGGTGAACTTGCTCTAGTAGATGTTGTGGGAGTAGAGGAGGGAGATGACATATGCATTTTTACGAAGATATTCCCATAGTGATGTCACATGAGTAATTATCGTGCGCTGGCCTCAACCTGACTCTCAACATTTAATAGTCACTGCCAGCCAAATGGCAAGACTTGAAAGTGAAATTCTCTCTAATGGCATGCCTGTTGCCGCTTTGATGGAGAAGGTTGGTCAGAAAATGGCTAATTGGCTGTTTAAAAAATCAGAATTACTAGAAAATGGGGTTTTAATTCTTGTTGGTCCAGGTCATAACGGAGGAGATGGACTTGTTGTTGCTAGAGAACTTCATTTGAAAGGGGTGAAAGTAGATATCTGGTGCCCATTAAAGATCAACAAACCTTTAACAGACAAGCACCTTGCTTATGTTAGATGGCTTGGTATTAAAGAGCTTGAAAGTGAACCTGAAGTTTCTTCGAACTCCTTATGGGTTGAGGCTTTGTTTGGGGTTGGGCAATCGAGACCTTTACCTACTCGAATTGCAAAATTGCTACGGAATAGACAAATCAGTCGTCCTGGAGACTTAATTAGTCTGGATATTCCAGCAGGATTAAATTCAGATTCAGGTAGGCCTCTAGAGGGAGGATCTGCAATTGCTTCTTTCACTTTGACTGTTGGGCTTATTAAGCAGGGCCTAGTTCAGGATTCTGCGTTGGCTTATGTCGGACAGATAGAGAGAATTGATATCGACTTGCCTCCTTTTCTGCTCGAGCAATTGCCTGCTGAGCAACCAAGACGTATTTGTTTTGCTGATTTATTGAGTCTTAATTGGCCTAAACCAGCTTTAGACGCAACAAAATACATGAGAGGGAGAGTCTTAATAGTTGCTGGGAGTAAATGTTTCCCAGGAGCTTCAATTTTGGCATTGAAGGGAGTTCTTGCAAGTGGAGTTGGAAGTATTCAGGCAGCTTTGCCAGAAAGAATTGCTGATCATTTATGGCAAGTAATTCCTGAAGTGGTTCTTGCCGGCAATCTTCAAATGTGTGAGAAAGGGTTTGCTTCTATAGGTGATTTTTTTGCTGAAATTGATTTAGAACGTTTTGATGCGGTTTTGCTTGGTCCGGGAATAGGTTTGGGCGATGAGCTTTGGTCTTTGGGAGTAAAAGTCCTTGAAGGCTTTTCAGGGTTGTTAGTGCTTGATGCGGATGGAATTAATAGGTTGGCCTTTTCCTCCGAAGGGTGGCAATGGCTCAAAAGGCGTAGTGGCCCAACTTGGATTACTCCACATTTGACAGAATTTCAGAGGCTTTTCCCAGAGCTCAAACACTTAGATCCACTGATGGCTTCTTTTAAGGCAGCTCAAATGAGTGGAGCTGGTTTATTGCTCAAGGGAGCTCATAGTGTCATTGCTGATCCATACGGAGCCTTGTGGCAGTTAGGAGAATCTGCTCCATGGTCCGCTAGGACCGGACTAGGGGATGTTTTGGCTGGCTTCGTAACAGGTGTAGGAGCGATTGGACTGTCATCAGCAAATGTTTTTAACAGCGAATTGCTTGCAGGAGCGGCGTTGATGCATTCCAAGGCTGCACAAGTTTCTAGAAAAGGGAGTTCTGCTGGGCATATTGCAAGAGTGTTGGAAGGATTAGTAACTACGAAACAATCAGAGAATGTTTATTTGGACACACGAAAGGGTGCTGAAAGTCAGGATTTCCTTGGAAATGTGTAGATTTGCATTCATGAATCTGAAGGGTTCTTGAAACAACGGCCCCTTTTGGAATTTCTGTAGGAAAGTCTCACGGTTGAGATGGGGGTTTATTTAAATGGTTTCTTCAGTTTCACGTCCTGCTGAGTCACAAAGACGACGCAGTAGCGATCCAATCAGTTGGTACCTGTCGACCATAGGTCGAATCCCATTGCTAACTCCTGCGGAAGAGATTGAGTTGGGTAACCAGGTTCAGAAGATGATGAGCCTTACTGAAGATGAGTCAATTGAAGTCGACAGCAAGACGTTTACTTCTCATCAACGTCGTTTGATTCGCATAGGAAGACGGGCTAAAGAGCGAATGATGAAGGCAAATCTTCGACTCGTCGTCAGTGTGGCAAAGAAATATCAAGGTAAAGGCCTTGAATTGCTTGATTTGATTCAGGAGGGTTCGCTGGGCTTAGAACGAGCTGTAGAAAAATTTGATCCAACTCGAGGCTATAAATTTTCTACTTATGCTTTCTGGTGGATTAGGCAAAGCATGACGCGTGCAATTGCATGCCAATCGCGCACAATTCGTCTTCCAGTTCACTTGAGCGAAAGGCTAACGACAATTCGCAAAGTCAGTCTTGATTTGGCTCATAAATTGGGCGCAATGCCAAGTCGTCTTGAAATTGCAGAAGCCATGGAAATTCCTCTAGAGGAGTTGGATTCTTTATTAAGGCAGGCTCTTACAACTAGCAGTCTTGATGCACCTGTAAATGGCGAAGAAGGAA
>QCRX01000054.1 GCA_003209275.1 Prochlorococcus sp. AG-463-P14 | reverse complement strand
CCCCGAAGGTGACGGTTCTAGATGTTCCACCAGCAGCTCCGGAGATTCCGTAAGAGGAAGTAGCACCGTACTGACTATCAACCGCGATGATCAAGTTGCCTGCAGCATGAGCAGTTGCTTTAACACCGAAGGCGATGGAGTCTTTACCAGCACCGTATCCGAAGTAAACAGTGGATGCGAGACCAGAACCTGATGTAGCAGTGGCGTACTGACCGAAGTTAATCGAGTCATTACCTGCTCCACCAGAAATCTTGGAGTGAGAGAAGTTACCGGCGTTGAAGGTAAAGATGTCAGCGCCTGCACCACCTACAACGGTTGCAGAAGAGACAGCTCCAGCAGCTGTAAAGGTGTCGTTACCAGCATCACCGTAGATCTTGTTGGTTGTACCAGTACCTACAGAGATTGAGTCAGTACCTTCTCCCCCGTAGAGAGTAGTTGCATTACCACCAACACTGAGGGTGTCGTTACCTGCTTCACCGTAGATCTGGGATGCAGTACCACCAGCAATCTCAAGGGTGTCAGCTCCAGCTCCTCCATAAAGAGTTGCGCTAGTGGCTGTAGTTACTGAAAGGGTGTCGTTACCAGCACCACCGTAAACAACAACGCTGTTGCTCAGATGACCAGCAAGGATTGTGTCCTTACCACCGCTAGTTCCTGTGGCATCCTGATCTCCGTAGATCGTACCGGCACCGTAAGCAACACCAATGGTGATCTTGTCATCACCTAGGTCACCGAAGAACTGGGAAGAAACGGAACCACCTGAACCTGAGTAACTAACCATGATGGTGTCATTACCAGCACCACCATGAACTGTGGAGGAAACTGCAGATCCAAAGAAGACTAATGAGTCAGCACCAGCGTTGGCTTGGAAGAAGCTAGTTAGGTTCTTATTGGAATGTCCAGTACCTGCAACGATGGTGTCCTTACCAGATCCACCGTAAACACTTGTATTCTGAATTCCAGTAGTTGCTGCAAGGATATTAATGCTGTCGTCACCACCAGAAGTAGTGGCGTTATCTCCGTAAATAGTTGAGCCTTGGATAGATGTAGCAAGAAGACTGATGGTGTCATTACCAAGGTCACCAGCCAAGTAGGAACTACTTAGTGTTTTCGCACCTGCTGAAATGACGTCTTGGTCACGTCCACCATGAACACTAGAACCTGTAAGTAGTCCAGTGCCGTGCATTGCAATGGTGTCATTACCACCATTACCAAGGACGGTAGAACTAGTGATCGCAACTCCGAGGGTAATGAAGTCTTTGGAGTCAGCTGTTGTATCTACGTTGCTTCCACCTTGAATAAGGGAAGAAGTGATTTTCCCGGAGTAAACCTGAAGGGTGTCACTACCCTTGTCGCCATAGATAGTAGAGCCAGAGATTGTGGTTCCAAACTTAAGGGTGTCATCACCTTCTCCACCACGAGCTGTTGATGCCTTAACAGCTCCACCAATTGTCAGGGTGTCAGCGCCACCGTTTCCTTGCATCAAGGAGCTAACGAAGCTTCCTGATACAGAAATGGTGTCAGCACCGTCTGTAGTGGTTGCAGAAGCACCACCACCTGAAAGGGTTACGCCGGTTACTGCTTTGTTAATAACAAGGGAGTCAGCTCCACCACCACCTTCTGCGGTAGTAGTTAGTGGAGTAACGCTAAAGGAAATTGTGTCATTGCCAGCATCTCCTCTGAAGAGTGAGTTAACAGCTGTTGCAGTGAGGTTGAAGCTGTCATTGCCATCACCACCGTATACGGTTCCAGAGGTGAAGTCGCTATTCATAGACAGGCTGTCATCGCCTGCATCCAAATAAATCAGGTCGTCGCCTTGGATGATGACTGTATCGGCACCCTCTAGTGCAGCAATTGAATCGGCTCCGTTGGATCCGATCAACGTGTTAGCGGTGTCGGTGCCCAGAATTGTGTTGTAACTCGATGTCATCGTTGCAGGACTTTGGATTTGGTGGGTGGGTTTATTTCACAACCGTACCCACCAAGGGGACGGAGTGTGCCTTAAATAAAGCCACGTAGAAAAACTACGAGACTCGGCGGCATATTTATAGCGTCATATAGACGCCACTGCAATGCCTCTAGCCCAGTAGTTAGGGTGTCCTAACAGTAACAATGAGTTGGGAATAGAGCAAATCATTCTCCTAAAAGCAATGATTCCCAGGCTTTTAAAGAGATTTTAAACGAAAAAGATTTAGAAGCCTCACGTGCCTGCTTGGCTAGGTCACTTGCATGATCTGGTTTTGAAAGCAAGTTTTCCAAGGCTTCTGCTTGAGCTGAATAATCCCAAAAGTCAACCAATGAAGCAGTCTCATCATTCACCAATACTTCCTCTACGGGAGCAGTAGAGCTAGCAACTATGGGGCAGCCAATAGCCATTGCCTCTAGCAAGCTCCAGCTCAAAACAAAAGGCACTGTTAAATAAAGATGTGCTTTGGAATTGGATAGGAGTGCCTGATAATCAGCTTCCTGCAAAGGGCCCAACCAATGAGTGCGGGCCGGGTCTAGCTCTAAGTCTTGTTGAGCCCATTGCTGCCAGCTACGACCATCATTTCTATTAGATCCATAAGCAACAACATCAGATCCTGCGATTGCGACATGAACTAAAGGACGCTTTTTCTGCAATAACGCAAAAGCCTGCATCGCCTGAGGGAAACCTCGGTATTCCTCAAAACCTCTACTCACATAAGTCACCCACTCAATTTCAGGATTGTTAGGCAGCGATGCATGCAGACCAAGTTGCTTATGCCCAATAGAAGTCAAACCATCCCAATCAATTCCTTCATGCACGATTCTCATCCGTGCCTGTAAGTCACTAGGAAACTGATTCCATTGCCATTTGGTAGGAGTAACTAAAACTTCGCAGCACTCAGCTTCCAAAAGCAACTGAGCATTCCAGGTTCTGAGTCGCATTTTGCGATCATCTTCGACTTCCCCATGCTGTAAAAATTCAACATCACTGCCAAAGGGCCTATAGAACCATTCAACACAGCCAATTCTCCTAGCGTGAGGGAAACAATCTGAAAGATATAAACCACTCCCAAAACCTATATGGCTAATGATTACATCTGGAATCCAGCCTTCTGCCTCCAAGCGTTTAGCTGCGCGAAATGCTGCTTGACCAGCTAATACAACATCCTCAAAACGTCTTAGATATGGATGCAAAAATTCTGATCTAGAAACCCTATGAGGTTTATAAGGAACTAATCTCAATCCTTTTGCAGAAGGAGCATGCCACTCTTTTTGACTACACAAAAAAGCAACTTCATGACCAGCTTCCTGCATGGCAGGCACTAATCGACGAAACTGCGCAGGAAAATTGGCGTGAGAAAAGAGTAAGCGCATTTAGAGAGTAAATTCTCTCTTTAAGTCGAAGGAATAACCTGCATAAAGATCTCTTTAAAGTTTTGAATCAACCAGGCAGGTACATTTTGTTCTGGATCATTAACAGTCATAGTTCCTGGCTCGAAATAAAGCATCGCTACTAACAAAGCATTTGTTGCCCCAGGTTTATCAAACCCTCCTCCTTGCGCTGGAGATAATTTCATAACAGCAGCCTGTTTAATCTGTTCATCAATACTTGCAAGACCTTGTTTCTGAATGCCACTTCGAACCATCGCCCAATATCTATCGTTTAGATCACTGCCCCAGAATCCCTCTATCGCTTCTTCAGGACAATTTTGGATAGCATTGGAAAAAGCTCTTCTAAGCTCAACCAACTCTTCCAATATTTCCTGATCTTCTGGATCTATATAATGCAAATTGGACAATCCAAGCATTCTATTTAGTTGAATCCGATTATTCACTAACTCCTGCAAAGTTGAGGGAAATATACTCAAGTCTTCAGGTGGATTAACTGATGTCGGAATTTGACTAATAGAAGGTGTAGGAGCACTCTGAATGATTGGGTTTTCATTTGATTCGTATAAATTTCTATAAATAACAACAAACCAAGCAGGAAGATTTTGCTCAGGGCTTTGAATTTTTAACCTCCCAATTGGGGAAAATAAGAAACTGGCAAGTAGTAATTGAGGAGCTAAAGGTTGTTGCAATCCTTGTCCAAGACGCTCATTAATTGAATTTCTCAACTCAATATCCTTAGGCATCAATTGACTGTCATCCTCCAAAGTTTTAACCAGCTCTGCAGTTGCACTCCCTAGTGGAGATAACCACAAAGTTTCCAACAGATCAGTCGGAGCAGCCAGCCAGAATGTTGCCAAAGCTTCCCTTTGACCCTGAGCTTGAGCGTTTTGGACAGACCATGAAGACAAAGGGAGAACCACGGAACTGAAATTCATTTAGCTATTGACATGGTAAATCAAACTTGATCAGCGCAGAGTGCCTCGAAACTCCACACGAGCCAGCAAATAAGTCAAAATGGCAATTATGACAAGCATGGCCAGAGGTGCAAGCATCAATTGTGCAACCCAAAAGAGTCCTGTTCCAATTAGCCAAAGAATGGAAAAGAAATACGGGAGCAAGCACAATGCTGGGAGCAACCATCTCTTCCAATGACTGCGAATCAATAAATGACTGAAAGAAGAATGTTTCACTTTTCTATTGATTCAATTGGTGCTTAAGGAGAATTTCTCTATCTAACTGTGGCCAACGGTTAGTTGGTAGAGAACGTTTAAGTTGATCCCAAAGTGGCTGTCGAGCCTCTTTAACAAGGTCAGGGACTTCAAGACTTTGATTTGAATCTGCCAAAAAATCAGCTTCTTTAGATGGATAGGCCGCAAAAGCATTCACAGGATCATATGAAACAGACGGACTGGATTTTGCGAAGTCAGTGGGAGAGGCCTCGGCTCTTTTCTCCT
>QCRX01000053.1 GCA_003209275.1 Prochlorococcus sp. AG-463-P14 | reverse complement strand
CCATGAGGTTTGAGGATTTACAAAGTCAAAATTTTCAGGAGGTAGTACATCTCCTCTCTCCAAGTCTCTCTCCATCTCGGAAAGCAATCTACCTGCATTGTATTCAGGATGGCCAAGGTGCATTAATTGCCTTTGATCTGTAGTCTCAAAAATTGTATATCCAACTTTTTCTCCATGTGCTAACAAGCGAAGTCTGCCTTCATTTTGAGCTGCTTCCATAGCAGCATCTGGTAATCCAGCATATCTACTCTGTGGGCATAAAAAACTATCATCTTGAGTACCCATAAGAGAATGACCTGGAACAAGGCTTCTCATAGGGAAAACCCCAAATAATTTTTTAGAGAAGCACTCTTTATCTACTCCTGCAAGATATGCAAGCGCAAAACCAGCCCAACAAAGTCCAAGAGTGCTAGCACAACGAATACGGGCTTCTTCTATCAGTTCTAATAATTCAGGCCAATATTTGACTTTTTCAAAAGGAAGATGTTCAACAGGTGCACCAGTAATTATTAATCCGTCCAGTGGATCAGGTGACATAGCTTCTTCCCAATCCACATAAAGAGAGTCTAAATGTGCAATATCCCAAGTTCTATATTCATGGCTTCGTAGTCGAATCCAAATGGGTTCAATTTGAAGAGGAGACAAGCCTAGGGGGTGAAGCAAATTAAATTCATATTGCTTACCTAGAGGCATAATATTAAGTATTCCAATTCTCAATGGCCGAATATCTTGTCGTTCTGCTAGTTCAGGTTCAATCCATGAGATATGGTTCCTTTCTACCGCAGGAATCTTGTGATAACTTCGCGGTAGGATTAATGCCATTTAAAAAATCTCCTCTCTCATCTAATTGCTTCTAAGGCTTTTTCAAAATCGGCTTTAATATCTTCAATATGCTCTAATCCCACAGATACTCTAATCATAGTAGGTGTTACTCCTGCAGATTCTTGCTCTGCGTCAGATAACTGTTGGTGAGTAGTTGATGCAGGGTGAATAACAAGGGTTTTTGCATCTCCTACATTGGCTAAATGGCTAGAAAGATTTAATCCATTTATAAAATTAACTGCGTCATCAAACCCACCTTTCAAAGAAAACGTCAACATGCAACCCATACCTCTATTAGTTAGATATTTCTTCGCACGTTCATGATATGGATCAGAAGATAAGCCAGGAAAGCTAACACTCAAAACTTTAGGGTTATTCTCCAACCAATTGGCTAAAGACATAGCATTTGATGCATGACGTTCAATCCGAAGACTCAAAGTTTCAAGACCTTGCAACAAAAGGAAGGAATTAAATGGGCTGGGAGCGGGTCCCCAGTCTCTTAATCCCTCAATACGAGCCCTTAATGCAAAGGCAATATTGCGATTTTCTGGAATGCCAAGCATTTTACAAATTTCGCTTCCAAAGCCAAAAGCATCCCAATGAATCAAGCCATGATATGCCTCACTTGGACTTGTCATTAAAGGAAACTTACCATTACCCCAATCAAATGAACCAGCATCTACAACAACTCCTCCAAGACTAGTTCCGTGACCCCCAATCCATTTAGTCGCACTTTCAACAACTACATCAGCACCATATTCAATTGGCCTTATTAATGCTCCAGCAGCTCCAAGAGTATTATCAACAATCAAGGGGATTTGATTAGATTTCGCCAACTCAGACAAAGCCGTGAAGTCAGGAATATTAAATCTGGGATTTCCCATTGATTCTATATAAATAGCTTTAGTATTCGAATCAATCTGTTCAGAAAAGCTATCTACACTATCTCCGTCTGCAAATTTTACATTTATACCTAGTCTAGGAAATTGAACTTTAAATTGATTATATGTGCCTCCATAGAGATAGGAAGTTGAAACAAAATTATCTCCAGACTGCATACAATTTGTTATTGCAATAAACTGAGCAGACTGACCAGAAGAAGTTGCAACAGCAGCAACTCCACCCTCTAAGGCAGCTATTCGTTTCTCAAAAACATCTGTAGTCGGATTCATTAAGCGTGTATAGATATTTCCAAACTCTTTTAAGCCAAAAAGATTTGCCCCATGCTCAGCATCATTAAAGACATATGAACTTGTCTGATAAATAGGTACTGCCCTTGAATTCGTTACAGGATCAGGATCTTGGCCTGCATGTAGCTGCAGTGTTTCAAAACGATGAGTAGTCAAGGAGTACAGGGACTGTAGTGGTACATCCTTTTTAGCTAAGGAAACTCATTCTCGGCTCCAATCATCAGGAGGTTCTGGTTTATCTGTGTCTGAAAGAGAAGGCAGAGTATCTCTTATTAATTTGATCAGTTGAAGACGTACCTCCTTTCGAAAACTTTCAACAGCATTTGCTTTAAGTACAGGGTAATCATTTTGATTGGACTCAAGGCCTTCTCTCAATGGACGCCACTTAGTACTTTCTTTAGCCTTAAGAACTTCTAAAGGCTCAGAGAAATCAAATTTATGAAGCTCAACCTGCTCTTCTAATGGCCCACTAGTAACATTACGGATAATTTCCTCACGAATAGGGTCAAAACCTTTGGCCTTAATAGTGTCTGGGAGGCCCAGAACAGGTTCAAAATATTCAAGAGCTCGTAATTCCTCCTCGAGCAAAATAGGCCAGATACCTCTTTGTCCTTTAGCTAGGCTGAAAGAGCTTTCGGATTTATCCATAGCCTCAAGATAAAAACGAAGCCAGCGATAGTAAGACTTCTCTTGAATAGGCTTTTTAACAGAAGCTTTCCCTACTACGATTTTTGGTAGAACTGCTTCTGCCTTCTTAAGGAACTGCCTATCCTCTCGTTCAAGATTTATCGCGCCCCAGCGTTGTCGATAATCCCATAGCTCTGTATACCGAGCCAAATCATCACTAGACCAGCCAAGATCTTTTAGTTCGTCCGCCCGATGAGTCGATTCCTTTGCCACCTGATAGAACTATCAATTAAGAGGAGAATAAGTCGAAGGAGCACTAACTGGTGACTGCAATTAATGGAAAATTAAATCAGATTTGACTTAATTTTCTGAGTTTTCTGCCGAAGCCTTTGCTTCGGCCTCAGCTTTGGCTTTTGCTTGAGCTTCTGCTTTTGCCTTGGCCGCCGCTTCCTTGGCTTTAGCTTCAGCTTCTGCTTTTGCCTTGGCTTCAGCTTCTGCTTTTGCCTTAGCTTCAGCTTCTGCTATTGCGGCTTGCTTAATGTCATATGACTTGCCCATCCTTTTATCGAACATCCAGAACTGGGCTATAACAACTGGGACATGCGCTAGACCACCTACTACTACTGTGAGTTCGCTGTAAGCCATCTTCTAAATAGTAATTATATTTAAGTATACATTGAACATGCTTTTGGTAATTTTTAGGCATGGTTTTGTTTTCAAATTTCATATAGCTAAAGCTCCAGGAGCTGTTTCTTTTCCTATCAAGTCTAATTAATTGATGTTTTTATCAACTCAAAGTGATTGCGGCAAATTGTTTCTGGGCTTTTATGACGTGATTAAATTACCTTAGAGCATTTGGTTAAGGAATCTTCGACTGCGTTCTTCTTTTGCGTTATTAAAGAAATCTGATGGTGATGATGTTTCGACAACTCTTCCTTCATCCATAAATAACACTCGATCAGCTACATCTCTGGCAAACCCAATCTCGTGAGTAACCACAACCATTGTCATGCCTTGGTTAGCTAGCTTTCTCATTGCATCTAGAACTTCCTTGACTCGTTCAGGATCCAATGCACTTGTCGGTTCATCGAAAAGCATTATCTCTGGATTTAATGCAAGCGCTCTAGCTATAGCCACTCTCTGTTGTTGGCCCCCACTTAGTTGGCTTGGGTACTTGTGCAATTGATCAGATATTCCCATTTGAGTTAGGAGTTCAAAGGCTCTTTGTTCGGCGGCTTCTTTAGGTTGCTGTTTTACACGAATTGGAGCCAATGTAATATTCTCTATAATAGATAAATGTGGAAATAGATTAAATTGTTGAAATACCATACCGACTCGTTTCCTAATTCGCCTTACACTCTTTTCGTTATAATTTGCATTTAGTTCAGTACCAAGTATTTCCAATATTCCTGAGTCAATTGTTTCTAAACCATTAAAAGTCCGTATAAGTGTGCTTTTACCAGAACCTGAAGGACCCATCACGACAAGAACCTCTCCACTGTCAATATGCAAAGAAACATTATTTAGAGCGAATTTTCTACTCTCGAAGCTCTTGAAAATATTCTTTGCGGTAATTGCGAATTTCGAAGATGAGTTCATTATTTAACTGGTGTTAGTTTCTTCTCAATATGCCTAGAAAGTAGCGCCATCGCTGAGCATACAAGCCAGTAAAGAGCTCCAACCCAAATATATACTTCCAAATATCTTCCTATAAAATTAGGATTAGCTAGAAGGCTACGACTAATACCAAGTAGCTCAACCAATCCAAGTATTGCCATTAAGCTTGTGTTTTGGAGAAGTCCAATTGCCTGATTAGTAAGAGCTGGCAAGGCTGTCCTAAGTGCTTGAGGAAGAATTATAAGCTGCATTATTTGCCAAGGGTTTAAACCTAGTACTTCTGCAGCTTCTTTTTGGGTATTCGGTATCGATTGGAAGCCACCTCTAATATCCTCTGCAATATATGCTGATGTAAAAAGAGAGAAGGCAAGAATTGCTCTAAATACTCTATTTATTTCTAGGTCAATTGGTAGAAATAGAGGAATTAGTAATTGTCCAAAAAATAGCACTGCAATAAGAGGTATTGCCCTCATTACATCTATATAATATTTACAGAACCTACTGATTAATGTAAAACCACTCTTCCGTCCTATAGCTAGAACTATTCCTACAGGAAGCGATATAACTATGCTACAGGCTG
>QCRX01000052.1 GCA_003209275.1 Prochlorococcus sp. AG-463-P14 | reverse complement strand
GTAGAAGAAAATAGCCCTGTATTAAAGGCGATGGAAAGCCAGATTGCACAATCTAAATCACTACTTCTATCGACAATATCTAAATGGTATCCGACCGTTAGTCTTTCTGCTAACGGATTGCCTCAATATCTCTCCGTCGAGACATATAGAAATTCTGAGTTCGGCTCAGATACATCTGGCCGTCAATGGAAAACAAATCTTAGTCTTCAAGTTCAATGGAATCTAATAGATCCAGCACGTGTGCCATCTATTGCATCAGCACGAGATGCTTACGAGAAAGCTAGAGATTCTTATTTAATCGCATTGCGAGATTTAAAGCTTCAAGCAGTAAACCAATATTTTCTTTTGCAGCGAGCTGATGAAGGTGTACGCATTGGCAAACAGTCAATGCGCGCCTCAGTAGTAAGTCTTCGTGATGCGCGCGCAAGGTTTGAAGCAGGAGTCGCAACAAGACTAGAAGTTCTTGAGGCTGAAACTCAACTTGCAAGAGATAAACAACTTCTGACAAGAAAAATAGGCGATCAAAATATTAGTCGTAGGTCTCTAGCTGGAATATTAAATTTGCCTTCAGGAATTACACCTATAGCCGCATCATCAGCTCAAGTCATAGGATTATGGAAGGCTTCATTACAAGACAGTATAGTCGCAGCTTATTCTTTTAGAGAAGAACTAGATAACCTATTACTCGATATTTCTATCAATAATAACAATGCAAACTCTGCTCTTGCCGCAAGCCAACCTATTATTAGTTTAGTCAACACTCTAAGTACCTCTAATTTTCAGGGGCAAACAGGAATTTCAAAGCCCTCTACTATAAACATGGATGACTCTGGATCTTCTGTCAGCAATACGGTTGGGCTAAACGCAACCTGGAATATTTTTGATGGAGGCAGAGCCAAAGCTCTTTACCGTTACAACAAACAAAAAGCAAAAGAAGCTGAGGAAAATTTTGCCTTCGAAAGGATACAGATCCGTCGCGAAGTAGAAGAAAGTTTCTTTAATCTCCAAACAGCTAATCAAGATATAGCAACTACAACACGTGAAGTAATTGCTTCAAGAGAAGCCCTAAGGTTGGCACGTCTCAGATTCCAAGCAGGTGTAACTACACAGCGGGAAGTTGTTAACAACCAAAGAGATCTAACTCAAGCAGAGGTTAGATACTCAGATGCAATTACAACATACAATACTAGCCTTGCCCAACTTAGGCGCAGGACAGGAATAGACCATATCAAAGCATGCAAGCCAATCGAACGGCCTGCTCAGAAGACAGAAGAAGGTGAACTTATTGATATAACTATTGAGCCATTTCCATTAATTCCTGCATGTAAAGCATCAACAATAAATGATAACGAATGAATACAAATAGAAGGCCTGAGAAGCTCAGCAAACTACAACTTGATGCAGTAAATTCATTACTAGATCAAGTATCTCAAAGACAAAGAGAAGACTTTGGAAACATCAATTCTGATCTCAAGCCTGACGGCACATTAATCACTGAGTGTGATAGATGGAGTGACAAGACTATTGTCCAAGGGTTAGGAAAAATTGCCGAGAAAGAAGGCGTGTTAAGCGAAGAAGGTTGTCAGGAAGTACCTCAATCGAGTGCCTTCTGGGTAGTAGATCCCTTAGATGGAACAACAAACTTCGCGGCTCGTATCCCATATTGGGCCATTTCTGTAGCCCGTTTTGTAGAAGGAAGGCCCCAAACCGCTTTTTTAGATGTGCCCGCTCTGAATAAAAGAATCCTGGCGATTAGAGGACAAGGAGTTTGGATAAACGGCAAACCACTCACTAATGAAACTCGTGATGCTTCCGGTAGTGCATGCGTTTCTCTTTGTAGCCGATCAATCCGCGTACTCCAGCGCAAGCCTGACAAGCCTTTCCCAGGCAAGATCCGATTGCTAGGCGTAGCCAGTTTAAATATGACAAGTGTCGCAATTGGCCAAACTGTCGCAGCATTAGAAGCAACTCCAAAAATATGGGATTTAGCTGCTGCTTGGCTTGTACTCTCAGAACTATGTTGTCCAATCAAATGGCTCGATCTTGATCCAGCTAATCTTCAACCAGGACAAAACTTAAAATCAGCAGACTTCCCAGTAATAGCAGCAAGTTCAAAAGCCGAATTAGAGAAATTACTTCCTTGGGGTGAAGAATTAATTAAAAAATAGATAGTTTCAATATTGGATGTCATTCCTCTGCTCAGCTTGTATTCAAGATATTAGAAAAAGACTTAGTTGATTTTGAAGGGACAATCCAAGCAATTCTAAAAGAAGGAAAAGTGCTGAATCTTCGAATCTTTAGGTTTTGGCCGCTAGCTTTATAAACAGCAGGCAATATCCACAAGTGAGACTTCGTTGGAGACCTAAAGCAAAATGGTTAGTTAGGAGTCTTTGGAAAGCATATGAAAGCTGGTCTCGATGTGACTGTATAGATCTGAGTGCTGCATTCGCTTATTACACTCTGCAATCGTTCTTTCCAATATTGCTCATATCACTGTCTGTAGCATCCTGGTTCCTAGGAAAACAGCCAGGGCTGGATCAACAGATTATTAATTTCACTGCTCAAATACTTCCTCCTTCTGTAGTTGGGTTAGTGGATACAACCCTTGTGAAGCTTGTTCAGCAAGGCTTTGGGGCAGGCCTACTTGGAGCGATATTTCTAACAATCACAGCAGGTAACGCCTACTTAACATTGCAAAGAGGCGCTGATCGACTATGGGATGACGCTTTACCAAGCCCAAGACCTCCTGCTCCATTAAGAATTCAAGCTTTTCGCTTTGTTCGCACCCGGATAGAAGCTTTCCTGATAGTACTTCTAATTGGCTTATCAGTAGTAGTTGATCAAATTAGTGCGAATGTGCGGATGATACCTGGCGCAGTTTTTGAAGACCTGACGAGAACAAGTCCTTGGGTTGCAAACACATTGTCCAAAGTTCCTGTACTTGAAGTAGGCCAATTTGTGGTCCCTTTCATGGGGCTTTCCTTAATGGCTTTGTTGCTTCAGGCGTTGCTTCCTAGCAGAAGAGTACCTCTAAGACCTCTTGTCCCTGGAGCATTAATGATTGGCACTCTGCTAACAGTTCTAAACCTTGCTGTAAGTCGAAGCCTCCTTTCTCTTGGCGCTCGATTTCAAGCATATGGATTCATTGGAGGAGTTCTAGTCTTAACCCTATGGGTATGGATGGTAGGTGTAATTATTTATTTTGGACAGTGCTGGAGTGTCGTTTTAGCAAGCATGCAACTTCAAAGTAGAAGAGAATTGAGCACAAAAAAACTCATTATCAATAACTCAAACGAACTAAAATGATATTTTCAGACTTGAAATGACCAGAACTTCCTCTCTAATCTGGTTAACCCTTGTTCTGATCCTCCTCTTGCCGACGACTGCTGGCAGATTTCTACTTGATTTGGCAGGTGGATTAATGCTTGCATTTTTTACCTTGCCACTCATCATTGCTGGAATAGGTTGGGTAGGTTGGCGTGTCTTTCAATCAAAACTAGTCACATGCGAAGTATGTGGTGCAACTTCTATGAACACTTCACCTGCGTGTCCTATATGTGGATCAAGTCAACTAAATGCCAAAAACTCTAATAGCTCAACTGGAAAAAGTAATAACTATGCTCCTGCCAGTAATGCCACAATTGACATAAAAGCAACTGATATCGAATCAGAGAATTAATTTAAAGTTCACCTTTAGGTTCTAATGAGTCAGAATCTAATTCTAAGATTTCTTGCTCAGTTATATCCAACAAAGTTTCACAGTGTTCAATACAAACTTTGCCTTTTAAATAGTATTTATGCATATGTTCAAGAGGAACATTCTCGTTTTGTAACTCTTCTAGAATTAAATCTAATGCCTTTAAGCACTCTTCATAATTTAGACTGCAGATCTCCCGCTTTAACTCTTTAATCAATTCAGGATTTTCTCTTCTTGATTCACGCTGTAATTTGCTAGTAGCCTGATCTTGAGAATGCACTTTATCTAGATTCTTTGAGTTACTTTTAACCATTTTATCGACCTTCCTCAATTGTTTCTACAACAGATCCTATATTTCCATCACTAAGCTGAATATTTATTCTTTGTTTCAATACCACCTGGTCAGTGCTTTGAATAGCATGGCCATACTCATCTCTTACAATTGCGAAACCTCGAGAAAGCCATCGATTTGGCGAAAGAGCTTCTAAAAAACGATATTTCTGGTGAAGCCGTTCTCTATATTTTTGAATCAATAAAAATGGTCTATAAGAGGCTAAGGTTGTTTTCTTATCTAACAAAGCTGCACTATATTTACTAACCAACGAAGAATAGTCAGCAATTAAACGTTGTTTTTTTTGGAAACATTGTCCTATTTCCACTTCTCGAGTCGGCAGTAATGCAACCATCGCTGCAGTAGGAGTAGCAGCTCGATAATCAGCAACAAGATCGGCAACAGTCAAATCGTCTTCATGCCCAATGCCTGTTACAAGAGGGATTGGTAATTGAGCCAATGCTCGGCATAAATCTAAGTCGTCAAAAACCATTAAATCTTCTCTACTACCTCCTCCTCTTGCTAGCACAACTGCTTGAATATTCAGCTTTTTGTAAGAACTGACAATTTTGCTTAGTACTAATTGAATCTGATTGGAAACCCCACCTTGAACAGAAATAGGAATAACAAACAATTTAGCAAGAGGCCATCGATCTTTGGAGGTGCGCAATATGTCAGCTAATGCGGAGCTTGGAACGCTTGTTAAAATTGCTATAGATGTTGGATAAGTTGGTAATTTTCTTCGCAGAGATTCATCCAACAAACCTTCTTTCAAGAGCATGAGACGTGCAGCCTCAAATTTTCGAAAGACTGTTGAGATACTTGGCCGTATATCCAAAACTTGAATAGCCAAAGAAGCCCTTGCTTGCCAAAAATTTAATTTGCCAACAATTAAAACGCCATCATTTTCAACAGGCTGAAAACTCAGGTTTTTCAGTGTAGAGGACCAGATAACGGCAGTAATAGTGGCATTACCATCTGAAAGTGTTAACCAAAGATGTCCTTTTTTTAGCTGCGATTTTGAGATCGTCGCTTCTAACAAAAACCTAGGCGCAAATCCTCTTTCCAATAAATTACCTATCGCCGCATTCAGCTCTTGTACTGAA
>QCRX01000051.1 GCA_003209275.1 Prochlorococcus sp. AG-463-P14 | reverse complement strand
ATCTTGGTAAACAAGTCAGCAGGAGGACTTACTATTGTGCAATCAGCAGGCTGAACATTTGGGGCTTTTCCTGGAGAGTTATATAGAACTAAAAGGGCTGTAAGAATATGCACAGCACCAATAGCGCTAAGCAATCCAGCTGTTAACGCAAAATCACTATTCCTAAATGGGCCAGTAATTGCGAAAGGTCCGAATAGAAAATATCCAAACATCGCGCCTACTTCTAGGCCTCGAAAGTTAGGAGAAAGTCCAGGGCGGTAAAAGGGGAGGTTGTTCAACCATGCCTTCGTGAAGTATCCACTGTTAACAGGGGTAGACAAATCACCAACGCATGGATCCGAAGGTGGAGTAACTGCCCACTGTTCAGCTATGCCAATATCTGTCGGACGCACGCTGTCATCAACGTACTTCTGATCAAATTTGACTGGCTTGCCAGACTTTAGGAATGGATCTTGAAATTCAGTCATTGGTTAAATAAGCAGCTGGGTTGGCTGTGAAAAAACAAAGAAACTGTTGACTAATTCAGTCAGTGGCTGTGATGTGGCGACCAACCAACACAATGAAGACAGCAGGTGTCACTAGTCCTATAAGTGGTACAAAGACTGAAGGAAGCCAGTTTGCAGCAAATTCGCTAGTCATGGCTCATGCCAATAAATCCATAGGTACTCTAGGGATTGATCATCGTTAGATGACATTCCGACCCCTTGGGTGACATAAAAGTTCAATCCATCACCTGGCATTCAATCATCCGTAACCATTCAATCGATTAATTACCTTCGTATGAATCAACTTTTAGCAGTCACAACAGCTTTCATAATCACCGTCACACTCTTGGTTCTTGGGAAAAAGCCAGGGAAACTTTCTTTCAAAAGAAGTCATTCAAATTTAATCTCAGAGAAAAGCACAAGTTTTCCATCACTTGTTGAATCCAAGCTTGATTCAAACTTCCGGGAAGAAAATTTCAATAATCTCCATCCAGAAATTAATTGGCGGCCGCCTGTAACTGCCAAAGAACGGTTAGATGTTCAAAAAGAACTATTCCGACTTATCTCCTTATCTCCTGAAGAACGACTGAAAGCAACACAAATTGCTGGATTATGGGGCCATTCCTCAGTTCTACCAATATTGAGGAGAGGACTACGAGACTCTGATATCCGTGTTGTGCACGCAGCAGCAATCTCAATAGAGAATCACAAGAGTTCCCCTACCAAGAAATTATTTCAACCAACAGCCCGTCCTCCTCGCAATGTGGCTCTAATGCGATAAATCGGACGCCCTTGACTTTCATGATATGTCCTAATCTGAAGTTCCCCTAGCAGTCCAAAGCAAAACAATTGCACTCCAGCGATACCTAGCACTAATGCCAAAGTCAACAGAGGACGATTCCCAATATTTTCTCCAAGTAATTTGATTATCAATAAATAAGTACTAACCAATAAACTTCCAGCGATTGCAACCATTCCGCCAAAACCAAATACATACATTGGGCGAGTTAAAAATCTGTTCATAAACCAAACAGTGAGTAAATCCATCAATACTCGAAAGGTTCGATCTATCCCATACTTGCTATTTCCATATTGACGAGCTCGATGATTCACCTTGACCTCTGTAATCCTGGCGCCCTCAATATTTGCTAAAACAGGTAAAAAACGATGGAGTTCTCCATACAAACGCATATCTTCAAGGACCTCTTTTCTATATGCCTTTAAAGAACAACCATAATCATGTAATCGAACACCTGTAACGCTTCCTATTAACCGATTAGCCAGTATTGAAGGCAACTTGCGTTGTAAAGCTGCGTCCTTGCGCTGAAAACGCCAACCGCTAACCAAATCGTAACCTTCATCTAATTTATTAACCAAAAGGGGTATATCCGCAGGATCATTCTGCAAATCCCCATCCAAGCTGACTATTACGTCACCTTTGGCCACATCAAATCCCGCTGCCATAGCAGCAGTTTGCCCATAATTTTTTCTAAGCAAGACGCATACAAGCTCAGGGATGTCACGACTCAATCGAGTCAATACTTCCGCAGAACTATCGTTAGAGCCATCATTTACCAAAACCAATTCGAACCCTTGGTTCGTAGGTCGTAATGCTTCAAGCAATTGGTCTACAAGCTGGGGCAAACTTTCTTCTTCGTTATAAATAGGAACAACGACTGAGAGATCTACTTTCAAAGTCATCCCGCTACTTTGAATGAAACTGCAACTTAGTCTCCCAAGTCAAGGAAGAGTAGTTCCGTCATGACACCTAATAACTCTCGCAGCCCCACGCAACTGGGATCGGTAATTTGACGCAACGGTACTTTTGTCACTGATTGACAAGTTATCGCGGCCTATTCCATTACGACCCAAAGTAATTCCTGAACTATGCCAATAAAAACCATGTCCATCATAAATAGCAACATGATTACAACGACCCTGGGTACCAAAAAAAATCAAATCGCAGAGTCTTAACTTTTGAAAATTATCTGGTCTAATAGCTACATCTTCACAAAAACTTTCCTGTTGATATGAATCTCTTGGTATCCAAATCCCTTCACTAGCAAAAGCAGCCTGAACAAGGCCTGAACAATCAAAATCGGGTCCTAAAGTTCCTCCCCAAAGGTATTTATTAGATCGAGTTGATGCTTTTTCAACCCATTGCATCACAGCGGGCAACTTAGTTTCAATCTCTTGAGAAGAGAACAATTTAGGGGTCCAGGAATAATTATCCAAGTTTTCAGCAAATATTTCTGAGCGAACTAACCAACAACAATACCCATCCTCTAATAAACGAACCTTTATTCGTGCATTAGATTCAACTTCCAAATCTTTTGAGTGTTGCTCTCCCAATATTTGAAATCTCCTACTAGCTGCAACTTGTGTGACAAGTTCAAGACTTGAAGAACTTGCATATCCATTGACATTTGCAAGAAGTTGCCAAAAAGTTTTAGAACGCATCATGTGTTTGCTACCAAATACTCCTAGGGTCAACATTGATTGTTTCGAGCGCGATGGCGTTCTACCGTTTTGATCACAGTATGGCTATCCAGCTCCAAAGGCTGCTGGATAGATGCACCAAAGAAGGGCGCCCGACCCTGAAAGAAAACATAGCGATTACATGGATTAGGTATGATCAAACAAATCCCCGTCCCTGCAGTGGGTTAGGGGCAGGGTGGTCAGATCAGAAACTTATTTATCCCGCCAGTGTCGTAAAGCTTTTCTATGCAATCGCAATAGAGGCTTGGCTTCAAAAAGACTTCCTACCAGATTCTCTAGAAATTCGTCAGGCCCTTAAAGAGATGGTGGCTGATTCAAACAACGATGCCACTAGTTTCATAATTGATCTTCTCACTGGTACCAACAGTGGTCCTTCAATACATGGTGATCAATGGAAAACATGGCAAAAGCAGAGGCAACTTATCAACAAATGGCTTCATAGTCTTAACTGGCAAGAACTGAAGGAAGTTAATTGTTGCCAAAAGACTTGGACTAATGGTCCCTATGGACGCGAACAAGATTTTTATGGGCCTGGAAAGATTAATCGCAATGCGTTAACTACTGCTGCCACTGCACGCATGCTCGAAGCTGTTATGACTAATACTTTGGTCTCACCACCTGCATGCAAAAGATTAAAAAAACTCCTCCACAGATCCTTAGATCTATCTATTCGCAAAGCTGATCCCGAGAACCAAATCGATGGGTTCCTTGGCGAAGGTTTAACAAGAGGTACAAATCTCTGGAGTAAGGCAGGGTGGATGAGCAGTGCTCGACATGATGCTGCTTGGCTATCTAAATCAGATGAAAACCCAATGCTTTTAGTGGTATTTTGCCAAGGAAGAGAGCTATCAAAAGATAGACTCATCCTGCCTTTCATTGCAAAAAAAATTCAAGAACTAACTGAAGAATTAAATCAAAATTCCCAATAAGCATAAAAATTTGAACAGTTAATTATGCTTTTAAAGAGCAATGAATAAAATCTACCTAGTCCTCACAAACTTGCTATATCAAAGAAAAGTGGCAACCACTCATCAAATCAAAGTTGATCCCATGACAATCAGTCATATGAATCCACTCTGAGCAGAATGATGCTCCGAAAAGAGGATGCTTCGTTCGCAGCCGATTTACCTTGCAATGAGCAAGACCCCAGCAAACAGAAGGGATGCTGCGATGAAGCCGACTCCTAAAAGCACGGCAGCTATTGGTGTATTCAGGTAAACCGATATTGTTGCCAACTCATTCCCTTTTTTTTCAGCCACTGTTGATCCTGCAATAATCATCAATATTCAAGCACCACTGATTACCAGAAAGCACCAAGAATCCGTTCCCCACAAAAAATCCTACAAAAACCAATGCAATTGGTTTAAAAAAAAGTGCTCCTGCTTAAAGCTCAAGAACGATTGACCTGAAGCATATTCAAGGGAGAACTTAGCTCTTTCTTGCGCTGTTCAAGAAGATCATCACTAAGTTCAGGTTCAGGATTAAGCCTATTAGGAGAAGGAGCCAATTGTTCTGTAGATGGCTCAAGAAGATCTCTTAATGGCTGAGAAGCAGTTGCTCTGCCGACATCATCCCCAAGAATCGCTTCTTCAACCAAGCCTGATGATTGACTAACAGGAGCTGAGCCACTTGGTAGGTCCTCAGACAATGTTGCTTGAGAGGAACGTGACACTTCAGTTATCGAAGAGAAATCTATCTCGCCTTTAGATAACGAGACTGCGCCTAGTACAAACGCTGTTGCGAGGAGAAAAACAAGAAAAACAATTGAAATCAGCTGACTTACTGGTCTCCAGTAAACCGATATGTTTGCCAATTGATCACCTTGGGCTGAAGATTGATCAGGTGAAGAACCCAATTGCAAATAAACATCGTCTGTTACCCAACCCTTATTTGCATTTTGATAAGGCGACTGACTAGTAGCAAATTCAACTACCTCTTTAATTCTCTCTCGTACCACAACTGATCCTTCAAATAGCCAGTATTCAAGCACCAAAAGCGTACTGTTTTTTATTTTTGCGAATTACCTCCCTGAAAGAAAGGCTGATTGCAGTCTTGTTCCTCAATCAGCGAGCAATAAATGTCACTACAGTCACTAAGAAAGCTGCAGCAACAACTCCTGCTGAAACAAGTCCCGCTATTTTCCCAGTATTTAGATAAACCGACACGCTCAAAAGCTTATTACGTTCATCTCGTTTCTTTTCTGAGACTGTCTTAGCTGGCGAAGCCTTAACAGTTGATCGCTGCCTCTGACCAACCCGAGCTTTCTTATCGGCTGCAGCCTTCTTATCTGCAGC
Source organism: Prochlorococcus sp. AG-463-P14 (assembly GCA_003209275.1). Taxonomy (GTDB): domain Bacteria; phylum Cyanobacteriota; class Cyanobacteriia; order PCC-6307; family Cyanobiaceae; genus AG-463-P14. Next base: position 11 of record QCRX01000051.1, on the reverse strand, counting down.
AGCTTTCTTCT
>QCRX01000050.1 GCA_003209275.1 Prochlorococcus sp. AG-463-P14 | reverse complement strand
TGCTAGAAATTTGAGTTGTGTTGGTGCAGAACCATTAGCAGTGACAGATAACCTCAATTTTTCTTCACCTGAATCTTCAAAAGGGTATTGGCAATTGGCTTTATCTTGTAAAGGACTATCTAGAGCATGTAAAGCTATGGGAACTCCTGTTACGGGAGGAAATGTTTCTTTGTATAACGAAACAAGGTTGGCTGATAGTAGTTTGCAACCAATTCATCCAACGCCAGTCGTGGGAATGGTTGGATTAATTGATGATTTAAATCATATTTGTGGTCATGCTTGGTGTGAGCCTGGTGATTTTATCTACATGCTTGGTGCTCCAATGGATGAACAGGTTTCTGATGATCAACGTATTTCTTTAGCAGGCACTAGTTATTTGGAACGAATTCATGGTCTGATCACCGGACGTCCTCCATTAGTTGATTTAGACCTTGAAGTTTTCATTCAATCTTTTTTACGTAAAATGATTTCAAAAGGATTGATTCGATCAGCTCATGATATAAGTGATGGAGGACTTCTTGTATCTTTAGCAGAGAGCTCTATATCTTCTGGTTTAGGAATAAAAATTGATTTTTCTTATAATGAAATCCGCTTAGATCGCATACTCTTTGCAGAGGGTGGAGCTCGTATTCTTTTTAGTGTCAGTCCAGAAAAAGTTGTGGATATCAATAATTCTTTAAAGGATTCAAAAGGAGAATTTTCAGGTTCTATGTCTGCTATTAATCTTGGGAAAGTAACGAAAAATCAGAATTTTTTAATATCTCAAAGTGGCCGACAGTTGATCAACTTACCTGTTTCTAAGCTGAAACAGGTCTATGAATCTGCTATACCAAGGAGAATGGGTGTTTAACAGTTGTTTAATTTTGTCTTCTTCGTGATGCAAAATACTATTAAGCATATGAATTGAGGAGCAACCTTTCGCATGTGCGGCATTGTTGGCATTGTTTCCACAGAGCTGGTAAATCAGCAGATTTATGACAGCTTGCTCTTGCTTCAGCATCGAGGACAAGACTCCACAGGCATAGCAACAATGGATGGAAGCGTTTTCCATATGCATAAGGCAAAAGGCCAAGTTCGTGAAGCGTATAGAACTAGAAATATGCGGTCTTTGCGAGGCAATATAGGATTAGGGCACGTTAGATATGCAACAAAAGGGGCTGCAAATAGAGAAGAAGAAGCACAACCATTTTATGTTAATGCTCCATATGGAATAATTCTTGTTCATAATGGAAACCTTACAAATACAAGGGAACTCGAAAAAGAATTATTCAATATAGATAGAAGACATACAAACTCAACTAGTGATACAGAGATGTTATTGAATGTACTTGCTACTGAACTTAATTCACAAGTCTATGGAAAAGAACTTTTGCCAAATCATATATTTAATGCTGTTAAATCTGTTCATAAAAGAATTCAAGGCTCTTATGCTTCGATTGCTTTAATTGCTGGGCATGGTGTTTTAGCTTTTAGAGATCCTTTTGGGATTAGGCCTTTAGTTATTGGGAAGAGGATTACTAAAGACAATAAAACGAGTTGGATGTGTGCTAGTGAGTCCTTGGTTTTGGAAAACAATGATTATCAAATATATAGAGATGTTGAGCCTGGTGAAGCTGTTTTTATAACCTTAGATGGGGATATTTATTTTGAACAATGTGCAGAGAATCCTAAACTTTACCCCTGTTCATTTGAATATGTTTATTTAGCTAGACCGGATTCAGTTATGAATGGCATATCTGTGTATGAGGCAAGACTTCGTATGGGTGATCTGCTTGCAGAGACCATAAAAAAAACTATTTCGTCAGGAGAAATAGATGTAATTATGCCTATACCGGATTCTTCGCGGCCAGCAGCGATGCAAGTTGCTAGACAATTAGGTATTGAATATAGGGAAGGTCTTTTTAAAAATCGTTATATAGGCAGAACTTTTATTATGCCAGGTCAGGCACAAAGGAAAAAATCTGTAAGGCAAAAATTAAATGCTATGGGTACAGAATTCAAAGGAAAAAATGTGCTTATTGTTGATGATTCAATCGTAAGAGGTACAACATCGAAAGAAATTGTCCAAATGGCAAGATTTGCAGGAGCTAATAAGGTTACTTTTACTTCCGCTGCTCCACCTGTTCGATATCCTCATGTTTATGGAATTAATATGCCTAGCACTAATGAGTTAATTGCTTATAATAAAACAATTCCTGAAATAGCAAAATTACTTTTGGCTGATAATTTAGTTTATCAAGAGATCAATGATTTAAAAAAAGCCATAATAACTGATTCGACTATTTCTAATCTTGATATGTCTTGTTTTGATGGTAAATATATTACAGGTTCTGTTAATTCTGAATACTTAGCATGGGTAGAGAATACATATTCTTCTTGACTTTAGATTTACGTCTCATTTATGGTGTAATTAAAGGTATGACTCTATCTATATATTCATTTTCTTTTAGCTCTGTTATTTTCATGTCAAAAACTTTATTTTGACTCTTTTCTAGGCTGTTAATTTTTATTCGACCATTACGGCCTTGGCTTGTAACAATGCCTGCTAAATCTTTGCCACTGAATATGCTTATAACGCGATCATTGTTGCTCTTAGAATCTTTTAATTTTATTCCTATTACACCTAAGTCACCTCTCTTACAATCTCTAATCGAACTCATTGGAATTTGTTTAATATTTCCTTTCCTTGTAATTAGTGTTATAGGACTTTCAGAAGAGGTTTTTGTTGAAATTGCTCCTATGATTTTTTCTTCAGGTAAAAGTCTCATTGTGAGAGGTCCTTGTGCAAGCTTACCCATAGAAGGTAAATTTTCATCGTTTACAGGTAACTTTATAATTCTTCCTATATTACTTCCTAAAACAACATATCCATTTGGATAACAAATTACTGCTGATTTTAACTCTACTCCATCTTTTAATTTAAGAATAGTACTAGCTCTTCCTGATAAATCAATAACTTCTTGAATAGGCAGCCTTTTAAACCTTCCGTCACTTGTAAAAAGGCCTAGGGAAATCTTTTCTTCTTGTGGTAAAGGAATAAGATTGACTATTTTTTCGCCTTCTAAGCCTCCAGGTAAAAACTGGTTAATTAATCCTGGTTGTTGCCCTGCAAACTCCCACTTGACTAATGCAATTCTGCCACTATTTGTAATTGCTAGTAAACGAGGTTTGTTTTCTATTGGCCAAATGACCTTTGCTATTATTGATTCATCATTAATTGGAGAAGTTTCGCTAAGATGTAAACGTCCAATAATTTGTGGACTAACTATTTTTACTTGATTATCTTCTTGTATTAATAATTTCCCATCTGGTGGAAGAGCTTCCAATGCGTTTTTTCTTTGAAGTTCTGCATTAGGTCTTTGATTAGCAGCTCTTTCAGCTATTAATTGGTCTCCGCCTTCGACAAGTTTTGTTTTTCTTGGATTGCCAAATTTTTTCTTTAGAGTCTTAAATTCTATTATCATTTTCTCTAGTAATTTTTTTCTATTTTTAAGTAGTTCTTCAAAATCATCTTTTTTTATTTTCAGATCTTCTTTCTCTTTATATAGACTAGCTTGCTCAAGACTAGTAAGTCTTCTTAATGGCATCGCTAGAACTGCTTCTGATTGTTTTTCATTTAGGTCTAACCTTACAGTTAGCTTTGCTTTTGCCTCCATTGCATCCTTTGCTTCTTGTATCATTTCAATGACTGCTTTTAGATTTTGCAAAGCTTTGATTAAGCCTTCAACAACTTCGAACCTTTCTTTTGTTTTTTTTAAATAGTACTTTGTTCGACGGATTACAGTATTTTCTCGATATTCTATAAATGAAGTCAATAAATCCCTTAAAGATAATTGCTTTGGTTGACCATTTAGCAAAGCAAGAAGTGTTGCTCCGAAATTACTTTGAAGTGACGTTCTTCGATGTAAGTTGTTTAGAATTTTCTCTGGATTTCCATCTCTTCTAAGCTCTACAACTATTCTCATTCCTTCTCGATCACTTTCATCTCTAATATCTGCAATGCCTCCGATTTTTCCATCATTTACCAAGTCAGCAAGTTTTTCAATCCATCCAGCTTTGCTTAATTGATATGGTAATTCTGTGACTATAATTGCATTTCTTTTGTGCTTTCCTTTGCCGGGCTGAATTTCTTCTATATGGGCTACTCCACGCATTGGAATACTTCCTTTACCTTTGATATATGTTTCTTTAACCCCTGTTCCTAGTAGCACTTCTCCACCAGTTGGAAAATCTGGCCCTGGTATTAATTTTAGTAGTTTTTCATCTGAAAGATCTGGGTTCTTAATTAGCGCAATTAATCCATCAACTATTTCGTTTAAATTATGAGGTGGGATGCTTGTTGCCATTCCCACTGCAATTCCTGAACAACCATTCAACAAAAGAAAAGGTAGCTGAGCAGGAAGAACGACTGGTTCTTGTTGTGAGTCATCAAAATTACTTGAAAAGTCAACAGTTTCTGATCCGATCTCATCTAACAAGCCTTGATAGGCTATTGGTGCTAATCGAGTTTCTGTATATCTCATTGCTGCAGGTGGATCATCATCTACAGATCCAAAATTTCCATGGCCATCTAGTACTGGATATCTACTTGAAAAATTTTGAACAAGCCTGACTAGAGCGTCATAAACAGCTTGATCTCCGTGAGGATGGTATTTGCCTAATACATCACCAACTACACGAGCGCATTTTCTATAAGGTCTATCAGGAGTAAGGCCAAGTTCATGCATTGCAAAAAGAATGCGTCTTTGAACTGGCTTTAGACCATCCCTCGCATCAGGCAGAGCTCTTCCTACGATTACGCTCATTGCGTATTCGAGATATGAGCGCTGCATCTCTTGATGCAGGGAAATAGGTTGCAATCGCTCTTCAACCATCCTGATTAGGAATAGAAGGCGGAAGGGTTCAGCCTACATATTTATTGCCTTTCTATCAGTTTTATTTAGTTTGAAACATTTTTACGTCTGAATTTGCCAAGGCTTGTTCAGTAGCTGAGGCCAATTCTGGCCTTTCTAAGAGCTGTTTTGCTGCTTTTTGAAGCTTCTTCCCCCATAGTTGCTCTTCTTGATGGTAAGGAGAAATGTAGTTTGGATCTTTTTTGAGGGCTTCTTTTGCAAGTTCGATGGATTCTGTGTTTTTTGGATTCACTTCGTTTAAAGCAGCAGCTAAAGCGAGCATGGGTTCAGCATTTCTTTCGATTTCTAATACTTTTTTCCATATATTAATAGCTTTTTTGGTCTTATTTATTTCATATAGCACTATACCTTGGTTGTTTAGTGCTTCCCAGAATATTGGTTTTAACTCTGTTGCTTTTTCGAAAGAGTTAAGTGCTAACAATGGTTTTGTTTGCATTATTCTTGCATTTCCAAGTTGGAAGTATGCAACTGCATTTAAAGGATCTCTTTGTAAACCTTCTCTGATTAATTTAATTGCTTTTTTAGGCTCTCTTGTTTGCAGGTGAAGTGTTGCTTCTGCGAACCATAAACTACTTTTCGCAGGGTTTAATTCCCTTGCTTTTGCAAGTGACTTGCTTGCATTACTTAGAAGACCTTTTCTTCTTTGGGCTTCACCTAGAATTGACCAAATACGGTAATCTTTTGGTTTAAGCCTTATTGCTAGTTTTGCTAAACGAATAGCTTCTTCAGATTGATCTACTTGGAGTAGATGTGCAGCTGTTTTCCCAATACTTATTGCTGTTTCTTGAAGT
>QCRX01000049.1 GCA_003209275.1 Prochlorococcus sp. AG-463-P14 | reverse complement strand
TCTTCTCTGGGCTTGAAGTGAATTTAAAATGTTTAGCTTTCTTTCCTTGAATTTTCTATAGGTTCTGACTCTTAACGCAAACATGCCATTGGATGTCGTGGTGGAATCCCCAATGCTTTAGCTACTCCTGGGTGGCATACAGAACCTTTGACTGTGTTTAGGCCAGACAGTAATTCTGGCCGCTCAGTAACTGCTTCTTCAAGACCTCGGCCTGCGATCGCCATTATGTATGGCAAAGTGACACTAACTAGGGCTTCGGTTGAAGTAAAAGGAACAGCTCCAGGCATATTGCCTACTGCATAGTGTTGTATTCCATGAATTGTCACAGTTGGGTTGGTATGTGTTGTTTCAACGCTTGTTGCAACGCACCCGCCTTGATCGATTGCAACATCAACAATTACAGAACTCTTCTTCATTTGTTTGACTAATTTCTCATTCACAAGTGTTGGTGCTCTACCTCCAGGGGTTAGCACAGCTCCAATTAGAAGATCTGCAGTGGGTATAAGTCGTTCGAGTAATCCCTGACTACTTACTACACTTGTCAGTCTGCCTCGCCGATCGGCCTCTAAGTTTCTTAGCCGTTCAGGGGATCTATCTAGAAGCATTACCTCTGCATCCATAGCTGCAGCGAGGCGTGCCGCATTCCATCCAACAGTACCGGCTCCAAGCACTATTACTCTTGCCGGACGAACTCCTGTACATCCTCCAATTAACACTCCACTTCCTCCGTGCGGTCTTTCGAGCAAATGTGCTCCAACTTGTGCGGCTAGCCTTCCAGCAATTTCGCTCATTGGAGCTAATAAGGGCAGACTTCCGTTTTCCATTTGAACTGTTTCGTAACCAATTCCTGTTGTGCCTGCATCTATTAATGCTTCTCCTGCTTTTGGATAGGCCGCTAGATGTAAATAAGTAAATAGAACCATGTCATCTCTAAGGAAGCAGAACTCTTCTTCTTGAGGCTCTTTGACCTTCACTACTAGGTGTGCTGCCCAAGCTTCTTCTCTGCTAACCATCCTTGCGCCAGCAGCTTCAAAAGTCTCATCTTCTATACCTGCGCCCGAACCCGCACCTGTTTGCACCAGAACTTCTAGACCATGTGAAACAAGTTCTTTTACCCCATCAGGAGTAAGGGCGACGCGTAGTTCATCTGCCTTTATTTCGGTTGGTACTCCAATACTGGCCATCGGGGCCGAAAGAATAGAGGACGGCATGAAAGGTTCCCACTCTTCTTAGACTGGCTACTTAAAGCAAGCTTGACCACCAGAATTTATCTGATTATTTGGATGCTATTGGTATTCTCCACCCGCTCCCAAACGCTTGTTGGCTTACTTTCAATAGTGGTGGTGCTTGGCGTCGTTTGAACTCGCTTGATTTCACCATTCCTAGGACTGCAGTTACAGTTTTTGCATCTTTGCCTGTTTTGATGAGTTCATCTGGGTGGAGACGCTCTTCAATAAATCCTTGGAGTATCGGATCGAGAATGGAATATGGAGGTAAAGAGTCGCTGTCTTTTTGTCCTGGTCTGAGCTCAGCACTAGGTGGTTTGTTGATGATATTTTTTCCAATGATGTCTCCGGTAAATGGTAGTCCCATACTTTCTCTACATGTTTGAGCTTCCTTGCTATCAAGCCATTTGCATAGCTCAAATACGTATGTTTTATATAAGTCGCCAATTACAGATAGACCTCCATTCATATCCCCATAAAGAGTGCAATATCCAACGGCTAGTTCTGATTTATTGCCGGTCGATAAGAGTAAGTGTTTGTTTTGGTTGGCAAAAGCCATTAGAAGAGTTCCTCTTATTCGTGATTGCAGATTTTCTGCTGTAATTCCATCAGGAGTTTTTCCTAAAGATTCTGTCAGAGCAGAATCAAAATTTTGCATTAAGTCTGCGATAGGGACAGTATGAGTTTTAATTCCTAGTCGTTTAGCTAGATTAACAGCATCTTCAGTTGAACTATTTGAATTCCATGGCGATGGCATTAATACTGCGGTTACCTTGTCAGCTCCTAAAGCAGCAGTCGCAATGAGTGCTACTAATGCAGAGTCAATTCCTCCACTGAGTCCTATAAGTGCAGTTTTAAATCCACATTTGTTCGTATAATCTCTTACTCCAAGAACTAATGCCTTGAATAACTTCTCTTGAAAAGATAGTGAATATTCGAGACTATTCTGAGTTGGTTTTGTTGTATCCCATAAAGCTATTTCTTCATTAAAGCTAGACAACCTAAGTAATGGCTTTGCTTTATGGTCTAGTACAAAGCTAGTTCCATCGAAAATCAGTTCATCATTGCTTCCAACTTGGTTTAAATATACCAATGGACATTTAAGTCTCCTTATTGCTTTAGTAGCTATTTCCATTCTCATTTTTTCTTTCTCTATACTAAAAGGAGACGCAGAAAGGTTGATTAGTAAATCAATATTTTTAGGGATTAGATCACCTATAGGATCTGGACCTACAAGTCTGTAATCATGTATTGACTCTTCTACCCATATGTCTTCACAGATAGTTATACCAATATTTAAGGTTTGGTTTGAATACTTAAACTTTATTATATTACTAGAATTTCCAGCCCTAAAATAACGTTTTTCGTCAAATACATCATATGTAGGTAAGAGTTGTTTCCGTGCGATGACTTCCCAGCCACTATCTTTTACCAAAGCAATGGAGTTAAATAAACTTGGAAACTGAATATCTTCAATTCGTTCAGCTAATCCTACTAATACGCTCAGCCCAGGATTGTCTCGTGAGATTGTTTTAGAAAGTTCATCAAGTACAAGCTTTTGTTCGTCGATTAGCCTGGAGTCTAAAAGGAGATCTCTGGGAGGATAACCCCAGAGAGAAAGCTCTGGAGTTATTAATAGATCTCCTTTTAGTTGAGTTGCTTTTTGGCAGGCAGATTTTATGAGAGTTGCATTGCCTCTCAGATCTCCTATCAAAGGATTTAGCTGGGCTAAAATAAGCCTCATTGATTAATTGTTTTGAGCCCGTATAGGTTTTGTTCAAGTAGTATTGAAAACACTGCGCTGGGTATTTTTTGAATCTTGGGATTACTTCTTGCCTCAGAACTTGAGGCTGAAGGGATCTTTAAAGGTAATAAATCAATTTTGCCTCCTAAAGATTTAATCTTATTGACATCACTTTTATTAATTGGCCATCCTTCTCGAGGTGCAATTCCTAGGCTTGTCTTTTGAAGGAACTCGTTAGCTTTGATCCAATTAGGAACATCTTTGATTAAATCACTTCCAATTACGAATACCAACTTATTTTGCGGCCAGAGGCTATTTGCTTTCTCAAGAGTCATAAATGTCCATGGACTACTTAGTTCCTGAACAAGTTCAAGATTTTCACTTTGGATTGTTTTGACTAGAACTTGTAAGAGTGCATGTCTTTCTTCCAAAGTTGCTCCATGACATTTCATTGGGTTGTCGCTTGCCCATGTAACAACTCTGGGGAAAAGCTTTAGCAATCCTTGAAGAAGAGCTTGATGTCCAAAAGTTGGAGGATCAGCACTTGTGCCCAAAAGTGCGATAGGACCAATTTGATTCTTCAAGGCAAGAAAGCTTGAAGCTTTTGTTTCTTTAGGTGAGGTTCCTCAGGCCATTCACCTAGTAATGCCTTGAGCTTGGGATCTGTAGCGGCAATTCTCTTCAAAATGGCATTAGGTTGAGGCGAATTGTGATTTGTTCCAGTTAGGAATTGTTTCGCTGCTAGCCGACCAGTGAGTTTGGTTGTGTGAACAGCTATCGCAGCTTGTATTAGAGCAACTGGAGCTGCTGCTCCAAGGCTGAATCCACTGGTGATTGGGGTCATCAGTAATAAGAGCTGTTTTAAAGCACCTAAAGCTAATTGCACACTAAGTTGTGCTCCTCCTAAAAAAGCATTTTGGAGTGAAAGGCGCTTAAGCAATTTCCTGGCTGATCTGCCTCCCATTTGCAACCCATATAGTTTGCTTAATTCAAGAACTAGAGCAGCATCACAGGCTAACCCGCCAGCCAAGTCAAGCATTAAGAGCGGATTGGCAGCCACTCCAGAAGCTTTGAGTGCGGCAAAACGTCCTATTAAGCTTTGGGCGGCTTTTTTACTACGTCTAAGTCTTCCGGTCCCAAGTGATTGGTATAAACGATCTGCTTGTCGAAGAGTATTTAGTGTTAAGAGGATTTCACCCTGTTTTAACAAGAGCGAAGTGAGTGATTCACGAAGTGGTTTGATTCTTGGTGTGGAAGCTTCACTGCGCACTTTTCCATTCTCATAAAGTTTGGGTTCTCTTGGTGAGGCTGCAATAACGTGAATCTCTAATCTCTTAGCCTGAAGAGGTAGATGTGCGCGAATACTTTTTAATAATTCTTTCTGCTCATCTAATGACCATTGATCTGATCGATTGAGAATTAAGACTATTGGTTTTCCGCTCAGTAGAAGTGTTTGTAGAGCGTCTACTTCAAGTGATGATATATCACTATCTAAAACAAATAAAATGATATCTGCATGAAGAGCCACTCGAGCCGCTAATTTGGCTCTGCTTGATGAAGAAACCTCGTCTATCCCAGGGGTATCAACTAGTTCAATTTGATTTAGGCCTTTAATTCTTTGGTTCCAGGCAACTGTTTTTGTATTTCTTGTGCAACCATGGGCTACATCAGTGTCAAAAAGTGACTTATTTAATAATGCATTTAAAAGGCTAGATTTACCTACTCCAACACGTCCAAATACTGCTAATCTGAGGTTCTTTAATGACAGTCTTTCTAGCTGTCTGTCGAATGTTTTTATTTCACCAATCAATTGGTTTTCTTCAAAGTTGCTAATACCTAAACTGTTTCTCCAGTGAGTTAAAAGAAGTCTGCATCTTTCTGGGGTTGGTGGAGGTGAGGTCATGAGCTTGATTTGCGCCACCAACCGGCTAAAACCGCTAAAACTGCTTCGGCACCGATTAATCCTACGAAGCCTCCGAATTCATCAACTACAACTCGAACGCCTTTTTTGTCGCTGTTAAATCCGTCTAGCAAACGGTCTACACGAATCATTTCTGGAACGAACTCAACTGTTTCGCCTAGGTCGGAAGGAGTCAAATCTCCTCTTCCTTGAAGAAGTGCTGAGAGTAAGCTCTCGCGGTTCACTACTCCAAGTACTTTGTCCACTTCTTCACCAAGTACTACCCACCATTGGGAATGGTTGGTAAGAATAGTTGGCTTTAACTCATTCAGGCTTGTTGCTCCATCAAGAGTTGGCGCAGCTACTCTTGGGGTCATCAAATCTCGAGCCGTCAGGTCGTTAAGTTGAAATACTTTTGAAATCATTGCTGCTTCATCAGCTTCTATTTGCCCCTTCTGAGAGCCAAGTCTTGCTAATTGCCGAATTTCCTCTTCATTCGTACTTATTTCATTTTCTGCGGTAATAACTGGAAGTAACTGCTCAAGTAGAAGCAGTAGAGGTCTCATTAATAGACCAAGAATATGAAGTATTGGCGCGCTAGCAAGAGCTACTTGAATAGCCAATCGACTACCAATAGATTTTGGTAGTATTTCGCCTAGCAGAATTACAAGTAACGTGAGGCCTATTGAAAAAATTGGCAAAGCAATTCCGCTTATATTGCGTTTCTCGAAAACAAAAGCTGCATAACCGCCAAGCATCAAGCTCCCAAAGATATTGAAGCCATTGTTGGCGATAACAAGCACAGTTAGTGTTCGTCCTAGTCGCTGTCTTAGTCGAGCGAGTTTCCTAGCCCCAGCAACCGGTTTTAGCCTTGCAGCGAGTTGATGAATACGTAATGGGTTAAC
>QCRX01000048.1 GCA_003209275.1 Prochlorococcus sp. AG-463-P14 | reverse complement strand
TCCTGCTCTTGCCTTTGCGTAGAGGCCTTTTGTATCTCTTTCTTCGCAAGTTTTCAGGTCTGCCGCACAATATATTTCTATAAAGTCAGACTCTTCGACCAATGCCCTTGCCTTAGCACGATCGGCTCTAAATGGAGATACAAATGCTGTAAGCACTATGACGCCTGCATCTAAGAAAAGTTTAGAGACTTCACCAATACGTCGAATATTTTCTTCTCTGTCAACATCAGAAAATCCGAGATCTTTGCAAAGACCATGACGAATATTGTCACCATCTAAAACATAAGTAACTAGTCCACGCTCAAAAAGTGCGGCATTCACAGCATTAGCCAAAGTGCTTTTACCAGAGCCTGACAAGCCCGTAAACCAAAGGATTGTGCTCCTATGCCCTCTTTGCTTTTCTCTGAACTGTCGATTCACCGACGAATGATGCCAAACAATATTTCCAGCTTTAGGAGCCGCTCCTCCTGCAGATGCTTCTTTCATAAATACACAAAAATCAGAAGTCCATTCTCCATCGTGATGAATCAAAAATCCTTGAGTGGTTTAATTGCCCGATTGTTTTGGTCGAAAACCTTCTTTATATAAAAAATCCAAAGCAGATCTAACTTGGTCTCCTTGTAATTCGAGGCTATCTCCTTTAACAGTTCCACCAGTACCACATATTGCTTTCAATCGCTTTAAAAGAGACTGAGCTGCAAGGGATTCAACTTGCAAGCCACTAATTATCGTGACAGTCTTTCCTCTCCTGCCTGCCTTGGTTCTTTGAACTAGAACATGACGATCCGTTTTGGCTGGAATAGATTTCTGAAGAACTGATCTGGATGTTTCTGAAGGATCATCAAATTCACGCCAGCTTCTTTTAGGCATTGATCTAATTCTTAGGCTGGCTTCTATCTTCCGCTCCTTACCGGTGAAAAGCACCTTTATCTCTCAATCCAAGGATGTGGATCTTGCCGCAAGTGCTAGGCCATCCAAAACGGGGCGTTTTGGCAAGTATGGCGGTCAATATGTTCCAGAGACACTAATGCCAGCTTTGGCTGAACTAGAACTGGCAGCAAGCCAAGCCTGGGAAGACGCGTCATTTAGGAATGAACTCAACCAGCTACTTCGAACATATGTAGGTCGTGCAACACCACTTTATGAAGCCAAAAGGCTCACAAAGCATTACAGCCGCAAAGATGGTGGTCCAAGAATATGGCTCAAACGAGAAGACTTAAACCACACTGGGGCACACAAAATCAACAATGCTTTAGGGCAAGCTCTTTTAGCCTTAAGGATGGGGAAAAAGCGGATTATCGCTGAAACTGGTGCAGGACAGCATGGCGTAGCTACTGCAACAGTCTGTGCCCGTTTTGGTCTCGAGTGCGTGATTTATATGGGCAAAGAAGATATGCGTCGTCAAGCCTTAAATGTCTTTCGTATGAGGCTTCTTGGCGCTGTAGTGCAACCTGTAACTGCTGGTACCGCAACTCTTAAAGACGCCACAAGCGAAGCTATTCGAGACTGGGTTACGAATGTAGAAACAACGCATTACATTCTCGGTTCAGTTGCCGGACCTCACCCATACCCAATGCTTGTCAGAGATTTTCATGCTGTGATTGGTGAGGAAACTATGAAGCAATGCTCTGAAGCATTTGGACGACTCCCTGATGTACTTATGGCATGCGTAGGAGGAGGTTCGAATGCAATGGGCCTTTTTCATCCATTCATACAAGAAAAAAATGTTCGAATGATTGGTGTCGAAGCTGCTGGAGATGGAGTAGATACTGATCGACATGCAGCAACAATCACTGAAGGTCGAGTAGGAGTCCTACATGGAGCAATGAGCCTTTTATTACAAGATGAAGATGGGCAAGTGCAAGAAGCTCATTCGATTAGTGCAGGGCTCGATTACCCAGGAGTAGGCCCGGAACATAGTTACTTACGAGATATAGGTAGAGCAGAGTATGTTGCTGTAACTGATCTGCAAGCTCTTAAAGCATTGCAATTAGTTAGCGAGTTAGAAGGGATCATTCCTGCTCTTGAAACATCTCATGCCTTTGCCTGGTTGGAGCAATTGTGTCCCACACTTTCAGAAGAGACTGAAATAGTTATTAACTGTTCAGGACGAGGTGATAAAGATGTCAACACAGTTGCAGAGAAACTTGGCGTTGAGCTCTGAGGTTCTCAAGACAAAATCCTATTAAGATGCTTAGCAACTGTTTCAACAGCTGCCAAAGCAGTTGAATAAGCCATCCTCATAGGACCCACCAAAGCCACTTGGCCAATCCCTGCATTAGAAGATCTGTACGCAGCTTGAACCACTGAGCAATCTGCAAGAGCACTTTGTGGGTGCTCGGAACCAATCCAAACACCACAAAGTTGATCTTGATGAAAAGGAACTACATCAGATGGATGACTATCCATCAACTCTAGTATTGGTCGGAAACTACTGATATCACTAAATTCTGGTTGAGCCGCCAAGCTAGACATTCCATGGAAAACTGCTCTCTCATCAGAGACTACTTTTGATTGATTATGGTTTCGAATGGACTGTCTCAACACATTGCCAATCACATGTAGCTGAGGAGGCAAGCTTGACCAGTTCAGCCTTCCATCAGCTGAAACAAGCAACTGATTTTTAATCCAATATTCCATAGCTTTTAGATCAGCAGAAGCCTTATGGGGCAATCTCAGATTGAGATGCGTGGCTTGATTCGAGCTTTCTACAAGCATGACTAAGAGCCTGTCTTCGCTCTGAACCAGTCGTACTTGTTGAAGAGTTGTTTGCTTACTAACTGGCCGAGTAATCAAGCTCATCAAACCCGTGAAATCTGTAAGACGTTTGGCGAGCTGCCATAAAAGATCATCTAACGAGACCCATCTCAAACTGAGATGGGTCAGTTCATTTTCCAGATGATGCACAGACGCACCAGGAGGCGGCAACAAACAATCCACATAATGCCTATAACCTTGTGCACTGGGGACCCTTCCAGAAGAAGGATGAGGCTGTATCAGCAAGCCTCTTTGTTCAAGGGCATACATAGCTGAGCGAACCGTAGCCGAACTAGCTTGCAAGCCAAATCTCTGAACTAATGTTTTGCTGCCAACAGGTTCCATAGTGTCCAAGTAATGATGGACGGTTGCACTCAAAACCTGTTTTTGTCGTTCTGGCAGCGTCTCCAATGGCACTATTGATCTAGATAAATGGTAAGAGGAGTTCGTTAAGTCTTAATTGGTCTATGAAGAAGTCGTTGGAAGAAATTTAATAGCGCTGAATTGTTGGATCAACCTTTACGCTCCAAGCATCAATACCTCCATCAAGGTTCCATACTTCATACTCAAAGTCCTGCTCCATCAACCAGTTAGCGAAGTTCCAACTCCTAACTCCTGCGTGGCAAATCACAACCACTGGCTGATGCTTTGGGAGGAGCCTTGAGAGACTTTTAGTCCAAATCGCAGCCTGACTCAAAGGCAAATGCACTACAGGAAATGGGAATGGAGCTATTGCCAATTCATCTGATTCACGCACATCAACTAATAGTGGCTTATCAGATTCCTGAGACAACCAATTCGAAAGGTCCTGGGCAGAAAGACTTTTGGGGACTTGAATCTGCATTTATAGTTTTTTAAATTAATTAAGAAGCAAAGTGCTTGTTCTTGGATTTTGAAACATGAATCAAGGACTTACAAACAGCAGCTTTTAACCTCTTAACAAAACCAAGCGGAATGATTCGACATTAGCTCTATGGTCCTAAGTAGAGTTGTAAAAGTAATGTCGCAGGAGCAGGCTCAAGAAATTAATAACGATCAAACTGACATGGTTTTACGCCCCGGGCTTGAAGGGGTTCCTGTAACTCAATCAGCAATATGTGATATTGACGGCCTAAAAGGGACTCTTCGGTATCGGGGGTATCCAATAGGTGAATTAACTGCTCAAAGCAGTTTTCTTGAAGTCACCTACCTACTGATTTGGGGAGAATTGCCAACAGCTCAACAACTCAAAGATTTTGAACGAGAAGTTCAAATGCATCGACGAATGAGTTTTCGAGTGAGAGACATGATGAAATGTTTCCCTGCCACAGGTCACCCTATGGATGCCTTGCAAGCAAGTGCAGCATCTTTAGGGCTTTTCTATTCAAGGAGAGCAATCGATAAACCTCAATATGTTTATGACGCTGTTGTTCGACTAATTGCCAAAATTCCAACAATGGTTGCAGCCTTTCAGCTCATTCGAAAAGGACAAGATCCAATTCAGCCTCGCGAAGATCTAGCTTACTCAGCAAATTTCCTTTATATGCTCACAGAACGAGAGCCAGATCCATTGGCAGCAAGAATCTTAGATAGATGCCTCATCCTTCATGCAGAACATAGCCTTAATGCAAGCACTTTTAGTGCTCGCGTTACCGCCAGCACTCTTACGGACCCATATGCAGTAATTGCATCTGCAGTAGGCACTTTGGCAGGCCCCCTTCACGGGGGAGCAAATGAAGATGTCCTTGCAATGCTTGAAGAGATAGGAACTCCAACAAAAGCAGGGAATTATCTCGATCAAGCAATAGCTCAAAAAACCAAAATAATGGGTTTTGGTCATCGAGAATACAGAGTAAAAGATCCAAGAGCTTCTATTCTTCAAAGCCTTGCAGAGGAACTTTTTGCAAGGTTTGGCAAAGATGAAATGTACGACGTAGCAAGAGCTTTAGAGCATGAAGCCGAGGCTAGGCTTGGTTCAAAAGGCATTTTCCCGAACGTTGATTTCTATTCAGGACTGGTCTATCGAAAATTAGGAATTCCGCGAGATCTTTTTACTCCAGTTTTCGCAATTTCTAGAGTTGCAGGCTGGCTTGCTCACTGGCGAGAGCAACTTGGAGCAAACCGTATCTTTAGACCCTCCCAGATCTACACAGGTGTGAAATCGCGAGAATGGATACCCTTCGAAGATCGCAATAGCGACTAATACGACTAAGTTGCTTTTACACACCGATGTATATATATGGTGACCAACACTGATTCAGTTTTCTTAGCTTTGGTGAATCCCGGCATAGATCTTGAGTTCAGTTTTACTGAAGCAATCCAAGGACTAGGCATTTCCCCACAAATTGCACACATTCTTTGGCTCCCTCTCCCAATGCTTCTTGTCTTAGTAGCAGCGGTAGTAGGAGTACTCGTGACAGTTTGGCTAGAGCGGAAAATTTCAGCAGCAGCACAACAACGCATTGGGCCTGAATATGCTGGCGCTTTAGGTGTACTTCAGCCAATGGCTGATGGCTTGAAATTGCTTGTTAAAGAAGACATCATTCCAGCAAAAGCTGATGGTCTTCTTTTTACTTTAGGCCCGGTACTAGTCCTAGTGCCAGTAATACTTTCTTGGCTAATTGTTCCTTTTGGACAGAACCTACTCATAAGCAATGTCGGGATCGGAATTTTCCTATGGATCTCTCTAAGCAGCATTCAACCTATTGGGCTATTAATGAGTGGTTATGCATCTAACAACAAATATTCGCTATTAGGCGGATTAAGAGCTGCAGCACAATCAATTAGTTATGAAATCCCTCTTGCTTTAGCTGTTCTAGCGGTAGTCATGATGAGTAATTCTCTCAGCACTATCGATATTGTTAATCAGCAAAATGGGGCTGGTTTCCTTAGTTGGAATATTTGGCGACAACCAGTTGGTTTTGTGATCTTTTGGATTTGTGCTCTAGCAGAATGCGAAAGACTTCCTTTTGATCTTCCAGAAGCAGAAGAAGAACTTGTAGCGGGTTATCAAACTGAATATGCAGGAATGAAATTCGCCCTTTTTTACTTAGGGA
>QCRX01000047.1 GCA_003209275.1 Prochlorococcus sp. AG-463-P14 | reverse complement strand
TTGATGGATATACAAATATAAAAAATAATTATTTCACATGGGACTGGCAAAATCGCGAAAGGTCTCTTTATAAGCCCAAAGGTTTTTAAATTGACACTTAATTCTGAGAATTCAGGTGAAAATCTTTTATGACCACTTCTTCTTAATTCTTAAAAGGATTTGCCAGTAATGAAGATCAAGATATAAAAAATTCACTGAAATTTATTCTTGCAAGTATGATCTTGGTTTATGTTGTGTAGTCGGCATTGATATGAACATATTGCTGCGATAAATCACAGCCCCAAGCAATTCCAGTTCCATTACCTAAGCCAACTACTAAACGAATAGAGACGCAATCATCAAGTAAATATGAACCTTCTATACGGTGTCTTATATAAGTAGATACTTCGTCGCGATCAAATGGAATAGGTTGCCCACCTTGTATTACTTGATAAGGTCCCATCCAAAGTGAAAGGGCTTCCAACTGAAAAGAAACTCCAGAGCGACCTGCTGCTGCAACTATGCGTCCCCAATTTGGATCACAACCATGAATGGCTGTTTTAACCAAAGAAGAGCTTGAAATAACTCGCGCCATTTTTTTTGCACAAACATTATTTTCAGCACCTTCTATTTGCACTTCGAATAAACACGTAGCCCCCTCTCCGTCTCTTGAGATAGCTCTAGCTAAATGCTGAGATAAAACTGTCAGCCCAGCTTCTAAGTCATTCCAATATTGGCTTTCCAAAGGGGTTCCATAAGCAAATGCAAGCAATGAGTCATTCGTACTCGTGTCTCCATCAACACTTATCGAATTAAAAGATCTGTCAACAACCCTTTTAATCATTCCTTGCCAGATTTCTAATGGAATGCCGACATCGCAGCTAATAAATCCCAACATAGTTGCCATGTTGGGATGAATCATTCCGGAACCCTTAGCCATGCCACCAATGCATACAGAATGCTCACCTAAATCTGCTTGAAGAGCAATCTGTTTCTCCACTAAATCAGTAGTCAAGATTGCCTTTGCAGCAGCTAATCCACCTTCAGGGTTTAATGCTTCAACAAGCGGTTCTATAGCAGGTAATAACCTACTCATTTCTATGGGTACACCAATTACACCAGTTGAGCTAATTAAGACTTCTTCAGCACTTAAACCAAGAACATCTGCAACAGCTTGAGTCGCTCTCAAGCTATCAATCAATCCACGATCACCAGTACATGCATTTGCATGACCTGAATTGATAAGAACTGCTCTCGCTCTACCTGAAGACAAATTGAGCCTGTCAATACAAAGATCAATGCATGCAGCCCTGGCTTCAGATTGGGTAAAAGTTCCAGCACATACAGCACCTTCCGGTGCTAATAAAAGAGCTAGATCAGGCTTGCCAGATGCCTTCAAACCCGCCTTGATACCAGCAGCACAGAAACCTGCAGGTGCTGTGATTCCTCCGTCAACAGGAGACCATAAAGAAGAGGCCAAGAGGCTCAAAACCTTGCAAAAGAAACTACAGTTACCTCATCCTGCGCCATGAACGGCGACCTTCATAGCCTAAACACGTTTCCTCGCTGGCATGGACCACAGCGGCGTATCGGCATAACTGGCGGAGTCGCTAGCGGGAAAAGTAGTGTTGGCAATTTCTTACAAGAAGTTAAATCCTTTCCAGTTATTGACGCAGATGTTTATTCAAGAGAAGCTTTAAGTCCTGGGAAAAATGCAACAGCAGAAGTAATCAAGCGTTATGGAAATGCCGTAAAAGCAAATCATCAGTCTAAGGAAATATTAATAAATAGATCAGCATTACGAAAAATCATCTTTTCAAATAAAAGAGAAAGATTATGGCTGGAGCAACTAATACATCCCATTGTAACTGAGAAAATAAATATGAAGCTTATCGACAATAAAAATGCATCAACAGTGATCCTGATCATCCCGCTTTTATTTGAAGCAGGTTTCACAGGATTATGCAGTGAAACCTGGGTTGTTCACTGCACAGAGGAGCAGCAACTTAGAAGATTAATGAGAAGAGAACGCCTGACAAAGAAAGAAGCCTATGCAATGATCAACTCTCAATTGAACTTGGAAGAGAAAAAGATTCTAGCTGATATAACTATTGACAATACTGGCTTACCTAATGATTGGATAAAGCAAATAGAATCTATACTTTAGAAACTGTTATCCTTTTAATTTCTGACTTAAAATTTGATTAGCCAACTTAGGATCTGCTTTCCCACTTGTTTTCTTCATTAATTGACCAACGAAGAATCCTTGTAGCTTATTTTTCCCATTACGGAATGCAGCAACTTCATCAGGGTAAGATTTCAACAATTCCTCAACAATTGATGTGATTACTAAGGGGTCACTAATCATTCCAAGACCTCGCTCTTCAACAATTGCTTTAGGAGAACCTCCTTTTTCAAGCAATTCAGGCAAAATTTCCTTAGCAATTTTTCCACTTATCTTTCCTTGATCAATCATCTGAACCATTTCTGCTAATTGAGTCGGCAAAAACGACAAATCAGAAAAACTTGATTTTTTAGCATTTACATAGGCAGCTAGGTCTCCTGTAATCCAATTAGAAGCCGCTTTATAATTAGCTCCTGCAGCAACAACTTCTTCAAAATAATTTGCCATAGGAAATTCATCGCTTAACACTCTGGCGTCATAAGCAGATAGTCCAAATTCCTTTGCATAACGACTTCTTTTTGCAGAAGGCAATTCTGGTAATTCTGCTCGCCAAGCTTCACGCACTTGAGCGCTAACTTCTATTGGTCCTAAATCTGGATCAGGGAAATAACGATAATCACTACTACCTTCTTTAGAACGCATACTTTTAGTGAGTTGTTTACTCTCATCCCAAAGACGAGTTTCTTGAACAACTAATTCTCCACTCTCATAAGCTTTAATCTGACGTTGAATCTCATGCTCACAAGCTTTCTGAATTGCTGAAAATGAATTCATATTTTTAATTTCAACCTTCGTACCAAAAGGTGCTTTTGATCCACGCCTAACTGAAATATTTACATCGCAACGCAAAGAACCCTCCTGCATATTTCCATCTGATACTCCTAGATATCTCATTATTCGACGTATCTCAGATGCATACTCTGCTGCCTCTCTACCAGTACGAAGATCAGGCTTGCTGACAATTTCAGCTAAAGCAACACCAGCTCGGTTGTAATCAACTAAGGAATGGGTAGACCCTGAGAGTCGATCGCTTCCTGCATGCACTAACTTTCCTGCATCCTCCTCCATATGAAGACGCTCAATACCAATTTTTTTCAGATAAGTTTCTTTCCCCTTTTCAGCAACCTCCACCTCAATCCAACCTTCTTCAGCAATAGGTTCATCAAACTGTGAAATCTGATAATTCTTGGGCAAATCAGGGTAAAAGTATTGCTTCCTGTCAAATTTGCTGTGTTCAGAAATTTTTAAATTCAAAGCCATAGCTGCTTTGACGGCATACTCAAGAACCTTTTCATTCAAAACAGGCAGTGTGCCAGGCAATCCACAAACGACTGGGTCAATATGGGTATTGGGATCATCGCCGAATGCTGTGGAGGCTGCCGTAAATATCTTGCTCTTTGTACCAAGCTGGACATGCGTCTCTAAGCCAATTACAGCTTCCCAGGCATTATCAGATCCTGACATCATGATTCGAATAGATTTACAGATCCTATGGAAGAACCTATAGGTAAGCATCCAGAAGATGTCCTAATCCACGAACATCAAGCCTGAAAGGAAACCAAATGAAGGCTTGCGTAAATAAAGACAGATTATTAATTCTTGGTGGTGGGCTCATGGGTCTAGCCATAGCTCATGAATTAGCTCTTCGCGGCCATAAGCTTGAAGTGCTGAGTCGCCGGCGTAGTGAAGCTGCAGGATTCGTAGCAGCTGGGATGCTTGCTCCTCATGCAGAAGGTCTCAGCAAAAATTTCCTCCAATTAGGCCAATTAAGCCTTGGCAAAATTCCAGCATGGGTTAGAAGAATCGAAAAAAATAGTGGCATCGATTGCGGGCTGAGATTCTGCGGGATAGTTGTGCCATTTCTTAGTAATGAAGAGCGTGATGCTTATCCCACAGCAAATTTTGGAGAAAAGCTAAGCAGCCTCGAACTTCGACAAGAAATACCTGATATCGCTCCTCAATGGAAATCAGGGTTGCTTTTCAACCAAGACGGCCAGATAGATAACCGACGTCAATTAATGCGATCACTTGAAAAAGCTTGCGTTGAATTAGGAGTGAACTTTCAAGAGGGCGTGGAAGTCCTAGAGCTTATCCATGACGAAAAAAAATTTCATGGCGTCAAAATTCACAATGCAAAAGGTGAGGTCCAAGTGCTGCCAAGCAAAGAAGCAGTGATATGTAGTGGAGCATGGAGCAATCAAATCTTTTCTGAACTGCCTATTTTTCCAGTAAAAGGTCAAATGCTTTCTCTGCAAGGACCCAAAGATGCTTTAAAGAGAGTCCTTTTTGGACCAGGCACTTATTTAGTTCCCAGAGAAGATGGTTTGATCGTGGTAGGTGCTACTAGCGAAAAAGAAGCTGGATTTCGTGAAGGTCTAACACCGTTTGGACAAAATGAACTCCAACACGGAATAGAGCATTTGCTACCAAAAGCAAATCAATGGCCTCATATGGAGAGGTGGTGGGGCTTTAGGCCTTGCACACCAGATACTCAACCCTTATTAGGAGCCTCCTCAATCAAAGGCCTATGGATAGCAACTGGTCACTATCGCAATGGTGTCTTATTAGCAGCCATCACAGCCGAACTAATTGCTAAATCTATTTGTAAGCAACCTTTAAGCAATAAAGAAACGAGCCTGCTAAACACATTTCATTGGAATCGTTTTAAGTGTTAATGAAAAAAGGAATATTCCCATTTTAGAAGCACCTATATGCTTTTTCCAAGCAAGTATTTGCAGAATTTTTTCAACCATTAACTCTCTACTCTCCAAGATTGATCAGAAGGATCCCAATCATTAAGTTCAGATTGTTCAAACCAAAGTCCTATTTCAAAAGAAGCAGTTTCAAACCCATCAGAACCATGTATCACATTTCTTCCAATATTGACTGCTAAATCACCTCGAATAGTTCCTGGCTCTGCTTCCAAAGGTTTTGTAGCACCTATTAGGTTACGGGCACTGGCAATTACACCATCACCTTCCCAAACCATTGCTACAACTGGGCCACTCGTAATGAACTCCACTAAGCCAGCAAAGAACGGCCTCTCACGATGTACGCCATAATGTTCTTCTGCCAGTTCTCGACTAGGAATAAGCTGCTTTAAACCAACTAGCTTGAAACCCTTGCGCTCAAAGCGTCCAAGAATTTCACCAATGAGACCTCTTTGAACACCATCAGGCTTAATAGCAAGAAAAGTTCTTTCAAGAGCCATGAAAAGAAAAAATCACAATCTGGCCATAGTCATCGGCAAGATGCCCTCTTGGCAAGAGCACCGATGTCATTCATCGCAATGATCATTAAATTTGCATCAATGAGTCTTCCTCAAAACGCCTTGTTCATATGGACCTCGCCCCTTCAGCTTTGAAGGAAAATAAGCTGTACAACGACAAAAAGGACTGGACTGTGGCTGACAGCTCAATCCTTTACGGCCTAGATCGCTGGGGTGATCGTTATTTTTCTATCAACAAGGAAGGTCACATCAGTGTGAAGCCTCAAGGACCAGAGGGAGAAAATCTCGATCTGATGGAACTAGTCAAAGAACTAGAAGGGCGAAACCTAAAACTACCTCTAATTATTCGGTTTGATGACATCCTGAAAGACAGACTGCAAGAAATCCATAACGCGTTCACACAAGCGATCAAGCAATATGAATACAAAGGACGCTATTTAGGCGTCTTTCCTGTGAAATGCAATCAACAGCATCACGTAATTAAAGAGCTAATGTCATGCGGTCGCCAATGGCATCTTGGACTAGAAGCTGGCAGCAAGGCAGAGCTATTAATTGCTCTATCCCTCATCAATGACCCTGAAGCCCTTCTAATATGTAATGGTTACAAAGATCAAAGATATATAGAAACGGCTATCTTGGCTAGACAACTTGGTCAACAGCCAGTAGTCGTTATAGAACAAGTTGACGAAGTAGAACGCATTATTCTTGCCAGTAAGCTTCTTGGAGCAGCACCACTTATAGGAATAAGGGCCAAATTATCTAGTCGAAGTAGTGGGCGTTGGAGCAACTCAATAGGAGAAACTTCGAAATTTGGTCTTTCAATACCAGATATTTTAATAACTATCGAGAAATTACGTTCTGCAAATCTCCTCAATGAGCTAAAGCTATTGCACTTCCATGTAGGTAGTCAAATAAATGATATTGCAATACTGAAAGATGCCTTGCAAGAAGCTGGCCAAATTTATGTGGAATTAAATCGACATGGAGCACCTATGGGCCACCTCGATGTTGGCGGCGGATTGGGTATTGACTATGACGGCAGTCGAACTGCAACAGCTGCCTCTACTAACTACTCACTACAAAACTATGCCAATGATGTTGTAGCCACAATTCGTGAATGCTGTATATCTAATGATATAAAAATGCCAACATTAATTAGTGAGAGTGGGCGAGCAATTGCAAGCCACTTCTCTATTTTACTCTTCAATGTCCTTGGAACTAATGCTGTTTCTTCCGAAATCCCAAATGCAACACGGAACGAATGCCTAATTGTTAGCAACTTAAGAGATACCTTGCGAAATCTCCACGAACTTTCCAAAGCCTCAAATGTCGATAGCTCTCAACTTCA
>QCRX01000046.1 GCA_003209275.1 Prochlorococcus sp. AG-463-P14 | reverse complement strand
GTAAACTGCTGCTTAATCTTCCAGCCATTCCTTTGCCGGCATGGGTTATGACTGGTACTCCCATCCATAGAGCTTCTGCTGTAGTGGTTGCTCCTCCGTATGGAATTGGGTCTAACGCTATGTCTACCCATTTGTATAAAGCCATATGACTTTCTGTTCCTGAGACCCAATCTAGGATAGTTAATTTGTTTGATTGTAATCCAGCTTGAATGAATAGATTCTTAATTCGCTCTTGCTCTTCTTTCTCGACAAATGTGATACTTTTTACTACTAGCTCACTATTAGGAACCTCGTTTAATATATTGCAAAATAAACTGATTGTTTCTGCATTTATCTTACGACTATTATTAAATGTTCCAAACCTAATCTTCTCTCCATTACCTCTTTCTAAAATTGGCAAGTTTAACGGCTTAAATGACATATAACCTCCATCTACTAAAACCAAGTTTTCATCTTGATCGATAGTATTTAGGCTCCCAAAGAGTTCTTTGTCCCCAATCCATCCATCCATACATTCAAGGTAAGTAGGGGCAAAGTAACCAAGATAGCTTAGTTGAACTGGAGCAGGCTTGTATATAAGTGACCTCAGTCTGCTGAGACCAGTATACCCTCCTAGCTCTATTAATACATCTATTCTTAGGTCTGCAATTATCCTTGCTAATTCCATATCATTTGCGGAAGAGAGATCGTGCCATTCTGTACAAGATTTTGATATCAATTCTGTCATTTTATCTTTGTAAGGACCACAACTAAATGCAATAATTTCGTATGAGTCTTTGTTGTGAGATTGTAGTATTTGTAGAAGAAATCTTGCAACTGGGTGATTGCAAAAATCAGAAGAAATATATCCAATTCGAAGCTTTCTATTCGTTGAACTTTTTCGCAGCCTATCTGGCCAGAGAGGTCCTACACCTTCTTTGAGGGACTTTTCTTCCCAGCATTTTGCAATTTTAGAGAGTTCTTCAGAACTTATCAGACCTGTTCCAGCACCTATAAATTGAAGATTAAAGATATGAGTATCTTTCATCACTTTATTTAAATTGATATGCTTTTTTAGTAGTTTTATTGCCTTAGATGCATTGCCTGTCTCGGAAAAACTTTGTGCCAGAGCTTGTTCTAGATCCTCATTATTTGGGCAATATCGAAGACCTTTTTTTAGACTCTTTTGACTAGCTAGATTACATTTGATAGCTTTTTGGCAGGCTGACAGATTAATCCAGTGACTAGCATTATCAGGTTTTCTGTTGCTTAGTGGATTTAAGATTTCTATTGCTTCTTCTATTTTTTGTCGTCGCATTAGTATCCCGGCCCAAGCTCCCAAGATATTGGGGTCACTTTTTTTTTCAAGGCTAATAGATTTATATAATTTTTCTGCTTCCTCAATATGATTGAGATCTTTTAAAAGTGTTAATCTATTCGCAATTAGTCCAGAGTGTTCAGGTAAAGCCTTGCTTCCATGTTCAAATGCTTTCAGTGCTTTTTCTGTAACATTGAGTTGGCATAAAACGACTCCTAATTCAAGCCAAGCTAGTCCTTGTTCTGGGTTTCTTTCGCAAAATGTTTCTAATAATGCAACAGCATTTTGTTCGTTTTGATTAATTAGGAGAATTCTTGAAAGCTGACGTATTGGTTGAAACGCTTTTGGGTGTGATTTTAAAGCTTTTTCCAAAAATGAAATAGCTTTTTTTTGATCTTTCCCTTTGATGGAAACATTGGCTGCATTGCAGAGAATTTGTAGATTCTTAGGCCATTTCTTCAGGTGCTTTTCATAGAGAAGGATTGCTTCTTTGAATCTTCCTTGTTGATTTAGCAATGCGCCAAAATTTCCTACATCTTCAGGCAGGCAATCTTCCGCTATTAATGCTTGATATAGTTTTTCCGCTTCTTCATGGTTTCCATGCAGCTGGGCGAAGCGTGCTCGTTGACGTAAGGTCATCTCACTAATATCGCTGAGCTACGGTTAAGGCCTTATGCCATCTATTCCAGATTACAGCCAAGCTGAGGACTGGGCGAGTCTTTTGGAAATAGTGGGAAGTGTCTCAGGAGAAGGTCTTCAGGAACTTACAGATTATGCACAGCAGAAACTGGAAGCTTCAACTGATCCAAGTTGGGCCATTCCAATGGGATTTTCTCTTTGGAAGGCAGAGAAATTCGTAGAAGCTCTAGAGGCCCTTGAACTAGGCAACAGCCTTGCTCCAACAAGCATTGAATACAATATTATCAAGGGAATGACTGCAAGACGTGTCCCAGGTCAGGAATTACTTGCGCGCAAATCGTATTTTCAAGCTTTAAAAATAGATCCATTCCGAGGAGATGTTTATTACAACATTGGAAATATGCTTAGAGATGATGACCCTAAACAAGCTGAGAAGGCATATTTAGTTAGTTTAGAAATTGATAATAAAGCTCATCTCAGTTGGCATAACTTAGGTCTAGCATTGAATGAACAAGATCGTCACGCTGAGGCTTTTAAGGCTTTTAGAATAGGAATACTCTTGAATCCAGCATATCCTGATGGTTGGTGTAATTCAGGATTGGCATTATTTGGCATGGAAGATTTCTCTCGTGCCATTCGTTATTTTCGATATACTCTTGAACTTGATGAAGGAAATGAAGCTGGTCATGTCAATTTAGGGTATGCATTAATGAATGAAATGAGGCCCTTAGAGGCTTTGGAATGTTTGAAAAAAGGTGTTGAAATCTCGTCTGGATCTGTTAACGCAATATGGAATCTTTCTCTAATTCAGTTAATGCTTGGTAATTATAGAGAAGGTTGGGATTTGTATGAGGCCCGTTTTAAAACGGATCAATTTAAAGAAACCGTCTATCCTACTAATGGACTGAAAATAGATGACTTTTCTGAATTACCTAAGGTTGGAGAACCACCAGTTGTGGTTTGGAGTGAGCAAGGAATGGGGGATGCAATTCAGTTTTGTCGCTATCTATATCTTTTAGAACAAAGTAGTATCCCTTTTGTTTTCGTAGCAAGGAAAAGTTTGTTTACTCTAATGAAGAATTGGTTGCCTTATTCGGAGAAAGTTGTTCAGGAGAAAACCTGGGATCCTAAAAGTGATTCTCGCTCTCAGATTGCATTAATGAGTTTACCGAGGTTATTTAAAACTGATTTACATACAGTTCCTAGTTATCTTCCATATCTTAAAGCTCCTGGAGATCCTCCAGACGATTTTCGAATTGAAAAAGCAGCAGGAGGGATCAATATAGGCATTGCTTGGGCTTCTAATCCAGATAATAAGGCAATGTATAAACATAAAACTATGCCGGCTAATTTGCTTATTCCACATCTCTTGGATTTAGTTGAATTGGATTTAATAGATTTGCACTCTCTTCAGGTTGGACCAGATGCAGATCAACTAGATCCGTTGAAAAGCAATTCTCGCTTCATTGATTGGAATAGTCGGTTAAATGATTTCGCTGACACTGCTTATGTAATTGATCAGCTTGATTTAGTCATTAGTGTTGATACAGCTGTTGCTCATTTAGCAGGCGCACTAGGAAAACCAATTTGGCTATTACTCCCAGCAAATGCTGATTTCCGTTGGCTTCTAAATTGTTCTGACTGTCCTTGGTATCCCACTATGAGAATCTTTAGACAGCATGAACGTGGGGATTGGAAGTCTGTAGCTCAAGATGTTATAGATGCTTTGAAGATAGTTTTTGCTTTGGATACCAATGCATTGGCTAGTGAGAAGCTTGCTCAATGAAAAAATCAGTTAAATCACCTTTAACTGAGCAAGAAACTCTTGCTTTGGTTAGTCGCATGGAACTTACTTCGGATATTTTGCAACGTCATATTGAGGAGGAGATTATTTCCCTTGTAAATCTTTCAGAAGATTGGCATCAGAATGCATTGGAAGAATTTCTCCAGAAAAAAAAGCTTTCTGCTGAGGATTTACCTACTTGGTTGCATAAGAAAAACTGGCAATCTGAAGACCTGCGTATTAATCTTGCAAGGTCTGAGGCATTAAGTCGTTTTTCAAAACAACGTTTTGGTCCTGGTTTAGAAGAACGCTATTTATCTAGTGCATCAGATTTTGACAGTGTGATTTATTCATTGGTCAGAGTAAAAGATCCTTTACTCGCTAGGGAGTTATGGCTAAGGCTATGTGAGAAAGAGATTAGTTTTGTTGATGTTGCCTCTCTTTATGGCGAAGGCCCTGAGGCTCAGCGTAAAGGCCTCATAGGCCCCATTGCTATGGGATCTCTAGAACCTAAACAACTAAGAAATGCTTTGCGGGCTTTAAGTCCAGGAGAATTGACTCCACCTCAGCAGATTGGAGAATGGACTCTGTTGTTGCGCTTGGAGCAACTAAGTCCATCTGCTTTTGATGAAAATATGCGGCAACATCTTCTGGAAGAGCAGTTAAAGGATTTCCTTCAGGACCGCACCAAAGCTTTGCTGGAAGAGACACCGGTTGAGCCTCTGAATTACTATCCTGAATAATCATGAGCCAGCCAATCTCTAAGGACCTATTGGTTAGGTTCGCCGCTTTTAGCTCGCTTGAACCGGAAAATCTTAACTGGCTTGCTGATCGAGTTAAGCCATTTAGAGCAAATGTAGGTCAGGATATTCTTCTGGCGGACCGCTTGCCTGAGCATTGTTTTTTCATCCTGGAAGGCACAGGTCGATTACTTCATCAAGATCCTGGTTTGCGTAGACCTGTGACTTTGGCACTTAGTCAGGCAGGAGATTTAATTGGTTGGGTTGGACTTAGGCGACGCTCTCCATGTGAATGGGTGTCTTGTTCGACTCCAATGAAGCTTCTTGGCCTAAGCGCTGAAGACTTTTATTGGCTTGAACACAACTCTCTGGCATTTGCCAATTGGCTTGCGATTAGGGATTCACCAGCTGAATTTATGGACAGCTTGCGGCCTGCTTTGCGCCGTCGATCAATGGCTGATCCCCCAGAAAGAGATGTTTTGCGCCGTCTTTTACCAGGGATGAAAGTCGTTACTTATAAAGCAGGAGACTCTTTTGTTGATGATGGGGCTATTTGGCTCTGGAATGGCTTACCTACTGTTGAAAATTCCTTGTCAATACAAGTTGGTGAGTTTGTTGACTTTGATTTATTAGACAAACTGCCTCTTAATAGTTCAGTTCGACTTTTGAGAGTCGAGCTTGGCCTTTGGGAAGAATTACTGGAATCTCCTGAAGAGGTAGAGGAAGTCGACTTTAATTTGCCAGTATTACGAGAGGGCGGAGCTGAAGACAGATATTCTGATTTGTTAGTTCCCGATCCCCAGGGATCAAAAAGAGACGGCATTTTGAAAAGTGAGGATGAAGTAAAAAGTTCTAATTTTTCTACAAAAACAAAGTTGCCTGTTTGTACTGGAGTAGGTCCACTTGCTCAGATAATGGCTTGCTTGGAAATGTTGGCTAATTATTACAGAGTCCCTTTTCGATCAGACATTCTTGAACGTATTACTAAAGAAAATTTGCGAGATCAGACTCCAAGTCTTGAATTAGTAGGTAATCTTGCAGCGATTCTTGGCTTTACAGGACATTTAACTCCAATTGCAGAAGATCAATTACATAGAGTCCCCTGCCCGTGTGTAGCTTTAATTCGTTCACAACCTTCTGTTATATATGAAATTCGTCAAGGAGAAGTTAAAGGAGTTGTTCCAGAATATGGAAGAGTAATAGTTCCTATTGAAGAATTTACAAATGGAAAGGGTGGCGCATTAATGCTGACCCTTGCCCCCGGGAGAGATGCGCAGCGAAGAAAATTAAATTTCAAATGGTTTCTTCCTCAGATAACTAAGTACCGTAGAAGTCTGATTGAGGTTTTCATAGCTTCATTAGTCTTGCAACTGACTAATCTTGCGACTCCTCTTGTTTTTCAGCAGATTTTTGACAAGGTTATTGGTCAACAGAACTTAGATACTCTTTATACGCTTGGATTAGTTTTACTAGGCATCAGTATGTTCCAGGGTTTGTTAGGTGCAGTTAGGAGTTATCTATTTAGCGATACAACTAATCGAATTGATATTGCTTTAGGTGGTGAGGTTATACAACACTTATTAAGGTTACCTCTTAGTTACTTTGATAGAAGACCTGTTGGTGAGTTGCAAACGCGAATAGCTGAGTTGGGCAACATTCGGAACTTCCTTACTGGTAGTGCAATTACGCTAGTATTAGATGTTGTCTTTTCAGTAATATATATTGCTGTAATGCTTAGCTATAGTGGAGTTTTAACAGCTGTCTCTTTGGCTGTAGTTCCTTTATTCCTAGGACTTACGATTGTTGCATCTCCTCTTATAAGAGGGCAGTTAAGAAAAGCTGCCGAGAAGAATGCCAGAACTCAGGCACTATTGGTTGAGGCACTCAGCGGGGTTCAAACTATTAAGGCTCAGAATGCCGAGAACTCTGTCCGCTGGAATTGGCAGCAACGTTACTCTGCTTTTATGAGTGAAAGTTTCCGAACACTCCTAATTGGTATTTCTGCAGGCACTGTTAGTAGCTTTATTAATCAATTAACTGGCTTACTGACACTTTGGGTTGGGGCATATTTGGTTATTAAAGGCCAGCTAACTATTGGCCAATTAATAGCATTTAGAATTATCTCTGGATACGTAACAGGACCTTTACTTAACTTGGCAACGAGTTGGCAAAGTTTTCAAGGTGTTGCGCTTTCAATGGAAAGATTAAGCGATGTTGTTGATGCTGTTGATGAATCTGGTGGAGAGCTTACTGATCAATTACCAATGCCTCCAATTAAGGGTGAGATTAATTTTCAAAACGTAGATTTTTGCTTCCAAGAAGGTACTAAAGTAGTCAATAATGTAAG
>QCRX01000045.1 GCA_003209275.1 Prochlorococcus sp. AG-463-P14 | reverse complement strand
CTAGATGGCTTTTTTGGGCTTGGCTTTCATCAGCAATTTTGTGCCTTCTGTTGGGATTAATTCTTTGGTCATCACCTTATTGGGTCTTGTCGATATCTGATCCTGAGATACCAAATTTGGGCAAAGAGTTATTGGCCAGTAAAATTATTATTAGAGCTGCAATATGTTTAAGCATCTCTGCAGTATTGGGATTTATTTTGCTTGTTAAGAAGAGACATGGAGCTCTCCTTGCAATGCAAGGCCCTTTGATTTTTTTTCAATTGTTAGTACTAGTTCCTGTTTGGAGCTTGAGCGATCAGTTAAGACAATTGCCATTAAGACAAGCTGCCAATTTACTAGTCATTTCTAAAAGGCCTTACGAGCCTCTAGCGATGGTCGGAGCCGCTAAACCTTCTCTTCATTTTTATACTAATCATGTGATTTTTTATGAGGGCCGTTCTACTCGTGGCTTAGTTAATCTTGAAGAACGTTTCCGTGAAGAACAAAGGCAGGGTTGGCCAGAAATGTCTTTAGAAAACACTGAGAGGTCTAGAACTTCTTTGGTAGTAATAGATCAGAGGACTGCAAAACGTGCACATTGGGAAGGTCTTAAGCCAGAAATCTTGGGTCGCTTTGGAATATACATTATTTGGAGACTTGATAGAGAGTTGCTAGAAATAAGAGCTAAAAAAATAATTAATAGCGGTATTAAACCTGACTGGCGAGAACCTAGACCTGAGCGTTTTTAGTTTCCCTTCCTTTAAAGTAAGTTTTGATATTTAACCAACTTTTGGGCAGCGAAGTATTTGTTTTTTTATGAGGTCTTGGATGATTGATTGAGCTCTTTCCTCCTGCAAAAACCACATCTTCCCCATAAGGCCATCTCTCCTGCAGGGGCAGGACTCCCGCAAGAGTCACAGTTAGCAATCCCATGAACGTCAATTCTGCTGGGATGTCTTGACCAAATATTTTCTTGATCTTGTGTGTCTTCTTTTCTAGTAATGAGGTCAGGATGATGTTGCTGTATTCGTATGTCTTTGATTTTGTGTCCAGCAGCTCTAAGGGTTCCTAATAGTTGAGTGCGATTGTATTTGAGAGCTTGGAGCCATTGAGGGTGACTTGCTCCGATGACCAGAATTCCACCTGAAACTTTAAGAGGCCTGCAGTTTGCAGCTAGAGGTTTTCCTGCTAGTTCTGTCCAGTCTTCCCAAATTCCTCCAAGACTGCTCTGATTTTTTATGGCCAGTTTTATCTGATCCAAGCAAGTAGATAGAGCTTTTGAGTTGGATGGCTTGGATTGATTTTGCAATCCTTTTGAATACGGGCTTTTTAGTTTTTTGTTCGGAACCATTGTCATCTCGTTAATCTAAGAGGACTATTTGTTTGGGTCGTTAGTTTCTAAGACCCCTATCTAAGTTCTCTATGGGCTTCTTTGACAGGTTAAGTCGATTATTCAGAGCCAATCTGAATGATTTGGTTAGTAAGGCTGAGGATCCAGTCAAGATCCTGGATCAATCTGTTGCTGATATGCAATCAGATTTGGTCAAGCTGCGACAAGCGGTAGCAATGGCCATTTCAAGTCAAAAAAGGCTTCGAAGTCAGGCTGATCAAGCTGAGGCTCAGGTCAAGACCTGGTACGAAAGAGCTGAGCTTGCTTTGCAGAAAGGAGAAGAGGACCTAGCTAGAGAAGCCTTATCACGTCGAAAGACTTTTCAAGAATCTGCATCGGCACTTGATAGCCAACTTCAGGCTCAGGAAGGCCAAGTTGAAATGCTAAAGCGAAGTCTTGTTGCCCTTGAGGGAAAGATTGCAGAGGCTAGAACAAAGAAAGACATGCTTAAGGCTCGTGCGCAGGCTGCACAAGCTCAGCAACAACTGCAGAGCGCGGTTGGGAATATGGGCACTAATTCTGCGATGGCTGCGTTTGAACGGATGGAAGATAAGGTTCAAGCTCTAGAAGCATCTAGCCAGGCTTCAGCAGAGTTGGCAGGTGCAGATTTGGAAAGCCAGTTTGCTGCACTTGAGGGTGGTGATGACCTTGAAGATGAATTAACCGCTTTGCGCCAGAAATTACAAAGTGGTGCAGAGGCGGTAGCACTTCCTGCTTCTGAGAATCCTTCTTCAAATATTAATAATTCAGAACCTAAATCAGAAGTTGAGAAAGTAAAAGTTGCGGAACTTGATGCAGAACTTGAGGAGTTAAAACGTTCTATTGACAAGTTGTAGATGAAATTTAAAAAAATCTTCTTAACATTTTCATAAAATAAGGTTTATTTTATGGTGCCCTCAAAACGCCTATCTCGATTAGGTATAGGTATTTTTGAAAGATATGATATTTGTAAACAGGCTTATAGATTTGCCAGCTTAAGTGATAATTCTGCTCCTCTCTTAGATTTATCTTTGGGTTCAACAGATTTATTGCCTCCTTCAATTGTTTTGGATGCCATTAGTCAAAGCCTTGAGGCACCAGAGAGTGCTGCATATTGTCTTAATATAGGAACCAAGCCATTCAGAGAGGTTGCCGCAGATTGGTGTAAGAAGCGTTTTGGGGTAAGTGTTGATCCGGAAAAAGAAGTTTTGTTATTAATAGGATCACAAGAAGGAACTGCTCATTTACCTCTTGCGGTATTGGACCCTGGTCAAACTGGATTAATTCTTGATCCTTCTTATCCTTCTCATCGTGGGGGATTAGTACTAGCTGATGCAAAGATAGAAACTCTTACTCTTCACTCAGAGGAAGATTGGAAGCCTGATTTTAGATGTTTAAAAGCGAGTCAATTACAGGATTTAGGTCTCATGGTATTTGGGTATCCGCATAACCCTACTTCTCAAACTGGAAAACAATCTTGGTTAGATGAGGCAATGAAGCTTGGTCTTAAAAATCATTTTATTGTTGCCCATGACAACCCTTATGTTGACCTTGTCCTTGATGGAGAGGCTCCTGCTTTGCTTAACTCTCCTGGCTGGAAAGAAGGTGGCATTGAGTTCTTTTCTTTTTCAAAAGCTTGGAATATGGGTGGCTTTCGTCTTGCCTTTGCAATAGGAGCTGAACCTTTGATCAGTGCTTTGCGGGGAGTTAAAAGTGTCGTGGATTTCAATCAATCTCTAGCTTTACAGCGTGGAGCTATCGCAGCCTTAACTAAAGCAGATGATTGGCCTGTTCAGATCCTTTCTATTTATAGAAAACGTAGAGATACAACTATTAAGGCTTTAAGGAGCTTGGGGTGGAATGTACCTAAACCTTCAATGGCAATGTATCTGTGGATGCCTTTACCATCTTGGGCCAAAAATAGAGGATGGAATGATGAAACTTTTTCAGCGAAACTATTAAGTAATACTGGTGTTGCATTAACTCCAGGATCTGGTTTCGGCTTGGGTGGCTCTGGATGGCTTCGACTGGCTTTGGTTCGTCCTGTTGATGAATTAGAAGAAGCTATTCATCGAATAAAAATTTGGTGGAATGCAAATAGTTAATTCTTGGACTGGTGCTCCTTTAGTAGCGCGACATTTGAGAAATAGTCCTTTAGGAGTAAAACAATGGCAATTGCGATGGATGCCAGTTTGTTCAAGTACAGAGACTATTTTATCCAAGTGGCTCAAACAAAAACCATTTTTAGGGAATCAATCTAGAGCTGTCTTGGCGGCTAGGCAGACACGAGGAATTGGACAGAGAGGAAAAATTTGGGAATCTCAAAAGGGTGGAGTTTGGATTAGTGCTGCGATGCCGTTATTTGAAACGCATAAAAATACTGGTGTATTTGGTTTGGCGGTTGCAGTTAGTTTGTCTGAACGTTTAGAAGCTTTTGGTATACCCGTAAAAATAAAGTGGCCAAATGATTTGATAGTGGAAAATCGCAAACTTGCAGGCCTTTTGCCTAGATTGCTTCATCGTGGGGAACACGTGAGAATAGCTAGATTAGGTTTGGGTATGAATGTTTCGAATAGGGTGCCTAAAGGAGGGATTTCCGTGGCCCAAATTCTTAGTAAACGTAATTGTGCAACTGATTTCTGGGCAGCAGAAGTTTTGCGGACATTAGATCAGGCGATGGATTTTTTTAAAGAAACAGATTTGGTATGTCAACAGGCTGAACGAAGGCTTTGGGCGAAAGAAGTTTGCGAGGTAAGTACAGGAGAGTTGTGGAAAATCGAAGGGATTTCTCCTGATGGAGCTTTAAAGGTTAGGAAAGGATTAGTAGAAAAGAACTGGACAAGATGGGGATGAAGAGAACTAATTGATTATCTTGATTCGGTTATTTCCACAACTCTTCCATCATTAAAACGAGCGACCCTTTTAGCTCTGGCGGCAACTTCATTTTCATGTGTAACTAGAACAACAGTTATTCCTTGATTATGAAGTTCATCAAAGAGATTTAGGACGTCTTCTGTTGTTTTTGAGTCAAGAGCACCAGTTGGCTCATCAGCAAGTAGTAAAGAAGGCTGGTTAATAATTGCTCTAGCAATAGCAACTCTTTGTTGCTGACCTCCAGAGAGTTGATTGGGACGGTTGCTTATTCGTTCTGCTAATCCGACTTTTTGAAGTGCATTTATGG
This sequence comes from Prochlorococcus sp. AG-463-P14, assembly GCA_003209275.1. Lineage (GTDB taxonomy): Bacteria > Cyanobacteriota > Cyanobacteriia > PCC-6307 > Cyanobiaceae > AG-463-P14. The sequence continues at coordinate 2,490 of QCRX01000045.1, read as the reverse complement.
CTTTAATCTCTCTTTCTTTAGGATTGATTCCGGCATAAATCATTGGAAGCATTACGTTTTCCAATGCTGTTGCTTCTGGCAATAAATGAAATTGTTGAAAAACAAAGCCCAGTTCTTGATTGCGTAGATCTGCCAGTGCATCTTCATCTAGATCCTCAACCGCTTTGCCATTTAGTTCATAGCTTCCATGTGTTGGACGATCTAAACATCCCAAAATATTCATAGCAGTGCTTTTCCCTGATCCACTTGCTCCCATGACAGCCAGGTAATCACCTTGTGTAACTTCTAGGTCTATTTGATCTAGTGCTTTTACTAAAAGAGATCCCTTCCCATAAAGCTTGCTTACGTTAATAAGTCTGGCTACTGGAATAGGTGAGGGTTTTGATTCAGCCAAATGCTCTTTGACCTCCTTGTGCAATTGCGTCTTGTAATAGAGGTGTTCCAATTACTGCATTATTAGCCCATTGAAAAAGGGGATTTGAGAGAATGCCACCTATTGCAGTGATCAAAACACAACTTAATAGGGCGACTCTTAGAGGGGGCATACCAATGGTTTCCCATTGAATTGAAGGGTAGTTTTTAACAACTTCAGAGGCCTCGTGAGGCTCTTTCACTACCATCATTTTTATTACTGAAATGTAGTAATAAATTGAGATAACAGAAGTGATTAGTCCAACGACAACTAAGAGATATTGCTTATCTGCCCAACCAGCGAAGAAAAGATAGATTTTCCCGAAGAAACCAAGCATTGGAGGTATTCCTCCAAGAGATAGAAGACATAGGCTTAATCCAAGAGTTATTAATGGATCTTTCTGATAAAGCCCCGAATAGTCGGAAATCCGATCACTTCCAGTGCGTAATGAGAAAAGAATTATGCATGCAAATGCACCTAAATTCATAAATAAGTAAGCGGCCATATAAAGAACCATTGCCGCAAATCCCTCTTGTGTTCCACATACAAGGCCAATCATTACAAACCCAGCTTGGCCAATAGAGCTATAAGCGAGCATTCTTTTCATGGATGTTTGAGCTAAAGCAACAACATTTCCAAGAGTCATGCTTAGAACTGCAAGAACAGTAAAAAGAAGTTTCCATTGATTGTCGAATGCACTGAAACAACCAACAAGAAGTCTTAAAGCAAGAGCAAAGCCTGCAGCTTTCGAACCCACTGAAAGGAATGCAACTACTGGGGTCGGGGAACCCTCGTAAACGTCAGGAGTCCATTGATGGAAGGGGACTGCCGCAATCTTGAATGCAACTGTGGCAAGTACGAAAACAAGTGCTAAAGCTGCTAAGGGGGTAGGACTTGATAAAAGGGCTACTCCTATCTCTTGAAGATTTGTGGTGCCGCTTATGCCATATAAAAGAGATGCTCCGTAAAGGAATACAGCCGCCGCAGCAGAGCCCACGAGTAGGTATTTAAGGGCAGCTTCTGAGCTTCGAGCATCTCTTTTTATATATCCAGATAGCAGATAACTAGCAACAGAGAGAGTTTCTAGTGATACGAAAACACTTACAAGATCAGTCGATCCACATAGGAGCATTGCCCCAAGGGTTGCAGCGAGAAGTATTGCTGCATATTCACCTACAGGACTACCGCTTTGCTCCGCATAGCGCCAGCTAATGAGGAGTGAAATAAGTGTTGAAAGAGCAACTACCCCTCGGAATGCAATCGCAAGGTTGTCGGCAAGAAAAGCGCCAAGGAAAGATGATTCCAGCGGCCCATTCCATTGCATTGCAAGAAGGATAAGGGCGGTCCCCAATCCTGCGTAACAAATAGGTGGTGCCCATTTGGAGGCTGCCTTTTCTCCTGCAAGGTCAACAATCAAGGTCCCAAGCATTGCTAAAAGGACAGCCCCCTCTGGAGCCACTGCGCTTGCATTTAGGGCAAGGTTCAGTAGCTCAGAAGGAGCTGTAACGGCCTGAGTGGTGATAAATATTGCACCTATCTCGGGCATGGTTTTACTAGATCAGAACTGCTTTTAGAACTTTAGCTGCGTTACTAAGTGTTCCATTAGATATATCTTGGATCTATGCAGTTACCTACCTGGTGCGATAGAGAGGAAGAAAGATTATAAGTTCGCCTGTGGCGCATACTCTGGTTATCGTCGAGAGCCCTACCAAGGCAAGAACCATTCGAGGTTTCCTGCCCAAGGACTTCCAAGTCGAAGCATCCATGGGGCATGTGAGAGATTTGCCTAACAACGCAAGTGAGATACCAGCTGCCCAAAAAGGGCAGAAATGGGCCAACCTTGGCGTCAATACAACAGCTGATTTTGAGCCGTTATATGTAATCCCAAAAGATAAAAAGAAAATTGTCAGGGAATTGAAGGCAGCCTTGAAGGGAGCAAGCCAGTTGCTTTTAGCAACAGACGAAGATCGTGAAGGAGAAAGTATTAGTTGGCATTTGCTCCAGTTGTTAGCTCCAAAGGTCCCTGTAAAAAGGATGGTTTTCCATGAAATCACTAAAGAAGCCATCGCAATTGCTCT
>QCRX01000044.1 GCA_003209275.1 Prochlorococcus sp. AG-463-P14 | reverse complement strand
CGGATTGGAATGGGATGAAAAACCAGTAATTCAAAGCGAGCGGATTAACAATCATCGTGTTGCGATTCAAGCTCTACTAGATCAAGGAGTGGCTTATCGCTGCTATTCATCAGATTCTGAACTAGAAGAAATGAGAGAGGCTCAAAAACTTAAGGGTCTACCTCCTAGGTATGACAATCGCCACCGTGATCTAAACCCTCTTCAAGAAGCTGAATACAAAGCAAAAGGACGAACTGCAGTAGTCCGTTTTCGAATTGACGATGAAAAGACTATCTATTGGGAAGATCTTGTAAGAGGCCCTATGAGCTGGCAAGGATCTGATTTGGGCGGAGATATGGTTATTTCCCGTAGAGCACCAGCAGATCAAATAGGGGACCCGCTTTATAACTTAGTTGTTGTAGTTGATGATTCTGACATGAGGATTAGTCATGTAATTCGTGGGGAAGATCATATCGCTAATACTGCCAAACAAATTCTTCTTTACGAAGCACTTGGTCTTTCCATCCCAAAATTTGCGCATACACCCTTAATCCTTAATTCTGAAGGACGAAAACTTTCCAAGCGTGATGGAGTTACATCTATAAGTCAGTTCAAGAATATGGGCTATACAGCAGATGCAATGGCCAATTACATGACACTTCTAGGCTGGTCTCCTCCCGAAGGGATTGGAGAACAATTCTCAATTACTGAAGTAGAAAAGGTTTTCAACTTCAGTCGAGTCAATAAAGCTGGTGCAAAATTTGATTGGGAGAAATTGAATTGGCTAAATTCTCAAGTTCTTCACAGTTGGACTCCAGAGAAACTTTTAAAATCACTACAGCCTCTTTGGATTGAAAAAGGTTGGAAAATTCCAGAAACTTCTTGGTGTATTGATCTCCTAAAACTAATAGGACCTTCACTAACCTTATTGAATGATGGAGTTGATCAGGCCTTACCTTTTTTCGAGACTCCCATTCTTCAAAAAGATGCTCAAGCGCAACTTGAAAATAAAGAAGCAATTAAAGCAATCAAAAACCTTTTGGATCAAATAGAAAAGACTCCATGGGATGGACTAGATAACAACCAAGCAAAAGATATTCTTTCAATTGTTGCAGAATCATCTGGATTGAAAAAAGGTTTAATTATGAAAAGCCTAAGAGCTGCATTACTTAGACAAATGAATGGACCAGATCTATTGACAAGTTGGGGACTATTAATTCGAATCGGACAAGATAGGTTGAGATTGCGCAGTTTTATTTAATTGGTCATTTTCATCTACTTCTTCAGGTGCTAGCAAACCTAATAATTTCGCAAGAGGTTGCGCAGTAAGGCCTTGAAGGCCAACAGTCATAAGAATGGTTAAAAAGACCAATCCTTGTAGACGACCTGCACCTAATACACCAGCTTGTTCAAGTCTTATAGAAAAAAGTGAAGCTACTGCTGCTGTAACTATGCCTCTAGGAGCCAACCACCCTAAAAACAATCGCTGTCTTATATCTAATGGCAATCCAATAGTTGCAAGACTGACCGCCACTGGACGAACAACAACCATAAGTACCAGCACACATGTAATTCCTCCCCAACCAAGAGGACTTAATTCTGACCAAGAGACATCCGCTGCAAGCAAGGGGAAAAGCATCGTTATTGCCAATTGAGCTAACTCTCGAATGAGAGGATCTAATTCATTTGCTTGAGTCTCCTGCCTCCTTCCCACTACAAACCCTGCTGCAACTGATGCAGGCAAACCTGACTCAGGCAAGATCCATTCACAAGCTCCATAAAGAAGGAATAAAACACCAAGCGTCAATTGAAGTCTTAGACCCACTGATGGATCAGGTCTCACTCGCTTCAGACCTTCCGAAAGAACCAATCCTGCGATTCCACCAATAACAACTCCCCCTCCAAGCCGAGCGAATAATCCCAAAGCTAATTCTCTCCAACCATGCAAGTCTCCAACTACCAACTCAAGAAGTAACAAAGCCAAAACAGCTCCAACTGGCTCAAGAACCAATCCTTCGGCTTCAAGCACATCTCCTAAAGGAGCTGCTAAGCGAATCTGTTGAATTAGAGGAGTTACGACCGTTGGGCCTGTAGCTAAAACGATCGCGCTGTAAACAGCAGCAACAGACCAATCAAGACCAGCCAACCAATGAGCTGCTAACAAACCAGCTGCCAAAGAAAAACCAAGTCTTATTAGAGATATCCGTAGGACAGTGACCTGGATTGTTCCTCCAGGAAGTCGCAGATTTAAACCTCCATCAAAAAGGACAAGACTTACTAAAAGCCCAACAATTGTCTCTAGGCCCTGTCCTAAATCCAGTGGTTCAACCAAGCCAAGTCCTGAGCGACCAATAAGAAGCCCAGAAAGAAGTAACAAAACCACTCCAGGGAGACCGGACAAAGCCGCCAAAAGTCTTGCCCCCGCTCCTACAAAAACGGTGACTCCCCAGAGCAAACCCAACCGCTCAGGAGTCATAGAAAGTTGTTTTCAAATTTTGCTCCCTTACTTCAATGGCTAATGCTTTCTGCGATGACAAAGACAAGAACTCAATCCCGCAGAGTTGCACTTTGATCAATCCTCCAATCAATAAGACTTTAAAGATTCTCTTATATAACTACATAAGAATTTAAACGAAAGTGGAATGATTCTCTTCTTACTGAAAAAACAATAGAAATATCCCCTTTCACTCATTTTCATCGATCTCTAAAGCTCATATTTGAAACAACTTTTTGAATTACTACTACCCACAAGCCAAAAGATATCCCTGCCAGTCGAATGGCTTCAGATCAAGCCTTCTTGAAAGGTATAAAGGGTGACGAGGATGTCCTTGCAAAGTTAAGCCAAGCGCTAAAGGCCCAAAAGAGTTTGGAAGATTCTTAGCTCTGCTAACAAAAAAATTTTCCAATAAACAAATTACCTGACGATTTCGACCATTTAACACACCTCTTGCTCCCCAACCAAACCACAAATCCCATAAATAATTCTCTGACCAACTTTTTGTATTTATAAATAGACTATCATCATTATTCTGACCAATGGGATCTTCACATCTTCGAAGGAAATTAGGGTCAGAACTTATTCTTGCGAATAAATTAACGACTACAAGACTTCCATAACCCCATTCAAGACAAAAAGAACTAAGTCTTCTTAAGGTTTTATCATCTTGATTAGATGAAGCTTTAGACGGGTTTAAGCCAATAAAAAGAATTGTTCTATTATTTGAACAAAAAGTCCGTCTTAAGGAAAAGCGATAAAGACCGCAAGAACTGAACTCAGCAGACGAATCAGACAATTCCAATATTTTCACCCTATAGAATGATTTTGTTTATTTGCACTCAAAAGTAAAATAAGCTTTCTCACTCCTTATTACAAATAATGAGTATAAGCAAGGCATTTAAAACTTTATCTAAGCAGAAAAAGATAGCCGAATTAAAATTAATATAGCCATGCCTATTGCTAAACCAAACATAGCCATTCTTCCATTCCAAATCTCAGCCTGGGGAGTAAATCCTCTTCGCCAAGAATTAAGTTCTCCTAGGCTAACAGGCTCTCCAATCGCTTGATCATCAATAGAAATAGCATCGTTCTTAGGCTTGGATTCCATATTCTTAAATGCAAAAATTCTTTTAGTTAATACAAAGTCCTCTAGAAAGGAGGAGGTGATTCATACAACATTTGGGAATTTTCCAAGGAGAGCCTTGGGGCGACTCCTAGTTCACAAGAACTTGAAGTTACACCTAATTCTAGTCGCATTAGAGCAGCCGCACCAATCATTGCAGCATTATCTGTACAAAAGGCTTTTGGAGCTATATGCAACTCAATTGACGCTTTAGAGGCAGCATGACTCATCATTTCTCTTAATCGCTTGTTAGCCGCAACCCCTCCAACCATCACTAGACGCTTTAAGCCTTCTTCTTTAGCGCAATGCAAAGACCTTTGAACAAGAACCTCTGCAACTACATTCTCAAAACTTGCTGCCAAATCATTTACAGGGAGAGGCTCCTTTAACAATTTCAGATCTTCCACTTTTCGCAACATTGCGGTTTTAAGACCACTAAATGAAAAATCATAAGGATAGAAACCTCCTCCAGGTTTAGAGACTCTGCCTTTAGGGAGAGAAAACCTTAAAGGATCTCCAAATTCAGCCAATCTTTGAATAGCTGGGCCGCCTGGATAAGCAAGCCCAAGTAAACGAGCAACTTTGTCAAATGCTTCCCCAGCTGCATCATCATGACTTCGTCCAAGCCTTCTATATAGACAAGCCTTTTCGACATGAATTAATTCTGTATGCCCTCCACTTATAAGTAAAACAAGATATGGAGTTTTTGGTGGATCATCTGAAAGCGCAACTGATGCAAGATGCCCTTCTAGATGATGCACTCCCAAGAAAGGAACTTGATGAAGGCTAGAAAGAGTTCGAGCTGTTACAGACCCAACAAGTAAAGCTCCCGATAAACCTGGAGCGACTGTTGCGGCAATTGCATCAATCCCTTCAATCCCTTCCTCAAATTTGTCCAGAACATTTTCAAGAAGTGAAGGAAGAACTTCAAGATGCATCCTCGAAGCAATCTCAGGAACCACCCCTCCCCACTTAGAGTGCTCCTCTACCTGAGAAGCAATTCCACTAGCCAATAAATCCAATTTTTTTCCATTTCTTCTAACCACTGCGACTGCCGACTCGTCACAACTTGTTTCGAGCGCGAGTACTGTTTGCTTAAGTGGGTTGTATCTCATCTAACTTTGTGTAGTGACATCATGTCCTTAAGGGCAGGATTAAAACAGGAATCGAACCTAATGCGACGTCTCTTACCCATTCTGCTATCAGCTTTCCTAGTTTTTGGTTTTGCACCATTAGCAAACGCTGCTAGCGGACCCGCACTAAATGCTGACAGAGCAAGTACAGCATTCACTGCTTCTGCTCTAACAACTTGTGGCGACAATGCTCGCTTCCAAGAGCGTGCAAACGCAGCCTCCACTCCTCAAGACATCGCCAGGTTCGAACGCTATAGCCAGGCCTCTTGCGGAGATGATGGTCTTCCTCACCTAAGAATTGGACCAACTATTGAACCATTTGGTGCCCTTTGGATGAGAGGACACGAAGGTGATGTACTTATTCCAGCTCACATCTTTATTTATGTTGCTGGAATCATTGGCTGGTCTGGAAGGCATTATCTAATTGAGAGCCGCAAAACCAAGAACCCAGCCGAGAACGAGATTAATCTCGACTTTGACCTAGTTAGAAGCGCACTCGCCAAAGGTGCTGTCTGGCCAATTGAGGCCAACAGAGAAGGCAGAAGTGGAGAGCTTCGTGAGCCAGAGCACAACAAAGATATTGCAGGCTCAATTCCTGAATTCTTCAATTAATTAGAATCACGGGAATTACTTAGCTATCTTTAAATCCACCTCAAAGCCAATTCACCTTACTTTCCATGGCAAATAAAACACCTCTGATCAAATTCCACCACTCTGTTCACATTGTTGGCTCACTGTGGGTACTAATTACCGCAGGAATCATTGTCGAATTCCAAAGGTTCTTCCCTGACTTACTTTTTCATCCAATGTGATCTAAAAAATCCTTATAAATAAGGATTTAGCTACCAAAATATACTCTTTAAGAAAAAAGAGGTAATTACTTAGGTAAAATTATTTCCTAAGTAATTACCTCTTTTAAAATATTCCTATAACAAAAACATATCTTGCTCAATGAATCTCTTTATTAATAAGAGGAAAGCAATCAATCTTTCAATCAAGTTCTGTGGAGAGAAAGGAGTAAAGAGAATTTAATTTCATTTGCTTCAATCAGGCCAAGATATTTACTGGTTTCAATAAGACTTCAAGAATAGAGATACTTTATTCAAAACTAATTATTTTTTCTTAATCCCATTAGTTTCTCCAACTCCAAGACAGCAACATTCAAATCATCATTTACCACTACTGCATCAAATTCATTTTGAGCCTTTAGCTCCTCTTTTGCTCTATTCATTCTAAGTCTGATGGCCTCATCATTATCAGTAGCTCTTCCTCTTATTCGCAATTCAAGTTCCTCAAAACTAGGCGGAGAAATAAAGACTTGAAAGGCTTCAGGAAAACTTTCCCTAACTTGCCTTGCACCTTCTAATTCAATTTCAAGTAAAACAGCCCTTCCACCTTTAAGTTGTTTGTTAATAGGTTCAGAAGGAGTTCCATAACAATTACCAGCAAACTTAGCCCATTCCAAAAAGCCCCCCGATTCGACTAATTCCAAAAACTGCTCATGGCTCAAGAAGAAATAATGATCCCCATCTTTTTCTCCCTTCCTTGGTCTGCGAGTAGTTGCTGAAACAGATAGCCAAATCTGCTTATTGCGTTCTAACAATTGCTTAACCAAAGAGCCCTTCCCAACCCCACTGGGTCCTGTAATAACTGTGAGCTTGCCAATCGAATCAGAAAAAACCATTCTTCAATTACATCAAGTTGGTGATTAGTCAGAATCTCTACCACAAAGGTCCAAACTAAGTAAATGGACATTCCAGCCCTACAGGTGATGGACATCACCACCCTGAGAGCTGTATTAGCAGAGCTTCGTAAAGAAATAGTCCCTAGTCGTTTTGAAAAAGCTCAACAACCTGAACCAAAAGTTCTCCAAATAGGATTACGCACATTAAAAGGACTCAGCTGGATCGAGATCAGCTGGGGCGCCGATGCGCCAAGACTTGTCCCAATAAATCCTCCTTCAAAGATAGGTAGCGAAAGCACACTGGCAAAGCAAATTCAGCATGGTCTCAGTCAAATGGCACTTGTAGAAATAAAGCAAGAAGGGTTTGAACGAATAGTTCAATTCGGGTTAGCAAAACGACCAGGAGAGGAAATACATAGAACATTAATAATTGAGATCATGGGGCGCCATAGCAACCTTTTATTGCTTGACCAAAAAAAACGGGTTATAGCCCTGGGACGTCAAGTTCGTGAACATCAATCAAGAAAACGACCTATTGGAACCGGAGACCTTTACTTACCGCCTCCATCCTTAAAAGGATTAGTACCTAGTTCAACAGAATCTATA
>QCRX01000043.1 GCA_003209275.1 Prochlorococcus sp. AG-463-P14 | reverse complement strand
TTAAACCAATAAAGAGGTAAATAAGTAAATGGATTACTTACCCAAGTCCCTATAGCAGCTAGCAAATAGTTACCTCTAAAAAAACTCGCAAGAGTTATTCCTAGAATTGTCTGAAAACCAAACAAAGGGAAACAACCACTAAAAACTCCTATCGCCAAGCCACGTGCTCGTTGCCCTGGCGTTCCTTCCTGACGCCATAGCCAAAGAATCGCCCTGCGAAATCTCACAACCAACAGCATTAGTAATTGATTCATTACATAAAGTCTCGCCAGCTAAGGCATTACAGAATGGAGGCAATATTAAACAGAGCTAAAGGGCGGGTTGTTCATGACTTTGTCTTCCCAAAGAGAAGAAACAATTGCTGCAATTGCCACGGCTGTTTCAGCAGGGCAAGGTGGAATCGCTGTAGTTCGTATATCTGGTCCATCAGCTGAGGATATTGGGAAAAGCGTTGTATCGATCCCAGGCGCGCAAACCTGGGAAAGCCATAGCGTGCTTTATGGACATGTAACTGACTTGGGAAACAATGAACGAATAGATGAAGTTTTAGTCTTAATAATGAAAGCACCTAGAAGTTTTACTGGAGAGGACGTTATAGAAATCCACTGTCATGGTGGCTTGATAAGCGTTCGCCGTGTACTTGAGCGGGTTCTTCTGCATCCAAATGCAAGACGAGCACTGCCAGGAGAATTCAGTCAACGTGCTGTGCTTAATGGTCGGTTAGAACTCACCCAGGCGGAAGCGATAAGTGATTTAATCGCTGCCAGGAGTCGTAAAGCAGCCCAACTTGCGATGGCAGGGGTCGATGGAGGCATTCAACGCCGCATTACTTCACTAAGGGAAACTTTGCTAGATCAACTCAGTGAAATTGAAGCCAGAGTCGATTTTGAAGATGAGCTGCCTTGTCTAGATGAGAAACAATTATTGAAGACAATCCTCAAAGTTCAAATAGAGCTCAAAGAATTAATCAATGACGCCAACCGAGGAGAATGTCTTAGACAAGGTTTAAAAGTGGCAATTGTTGGTCGCCCAAATGTGGGGAAAAGCTCTTTGCTCAATCGGTTAAGCAAACGAGAGAGAGCAATCGTTACTGAATTACCAGGTACAACAAGAGATTTGCTCGAAAGCGAAATCGTTTTAGAAGGGGTACCAATTACTTTGCTCGACACAGCAGGTATTCGCAGAACCAAAGACAAAATTGAACAATTAGGGATCAACAAAAGTCATCACGCCTTACTTGCTGCGGACGTTGTAATTCTAGTTTTCGATATAAGTACTGGATGGACTCAAGGTGATACCGAGCTACTTGATCAAATCCCTACAGATACAGCAAAACTGGTCGTGGGAAACAAAATCGACTTACCAATCCAAGATCTCCCTTACTCTTACAAAGAAAAGCTGAAAGAAATAATGCCAGATGCAATTTTCAGTGCTCAGACTGGTGAGGGAGAAACAGTCTTAATTGAAAAGTTGCTTGAAAAATGTGGAGCCAATGAAACTCAAAGCCTAGTGATAGCACTGAATGAGCGTCAAACAGATCTTGCATCACAAGCAATTCTGGCCTTAGAAAAAACGCAAGAGGTGTCAGACCAAAAACTACCTTGGGACTTTTGGACTATCGATCTACGTCAAGCAATAACCACCTTGGGTGAAATCACAGGTGAAGAAATTACTGAAGCAGTACTCGATCGAATCTTTTCACGTTTCTGTATTGGGAAATAAAATCAATTTGTGATCAATCAGACTTAAAAGTGCATAGGCTCTTGTCAGATTCTTTTTCTCCAAAACATCTTGGACTGGAACTATCCAATTATTAATCGTTTATTAGACGAATGGCTTGATGAGGATATAGGACATGGTGATCTCACAAGTCCAGCACTCAAAAAAACGACAGTTTCAGCACACTGGAAAGCTAAAGAAGATGGCGTTTTTTGTGGCGGGCCTCTAATCGAACGTCTTTTTGAACGTCTCGATAAATCTGTCCATGTGACCTTACTTAGAAAGGATGGAGATCATTTTCAAAATAATACAAGGATTCTGGAACTGAATGGCGCACCAAAATATCTCGTCGCAGGAGAAAGAACAGCCTTAAACATCGCCATGCACTTATCAGGAATTGCTACCGAAACTGCACGTCTTGTAGCAGAATTAGAAGGAACAGGAATTCGTCTAGCCGATACACGAAAAACGACCCCTGGTCTGCGTCTCTTGGAAAAATATGCTGTGAGATGCGGTGGAGGAATTAACCATCGCTTTGGCCTCGATGATGCTGCCATGCTGAAAGAAAATCATCTTGCTTGGAGCCAAGGCATTGCAAGCGCTATTCAAGCAATACGCAAACATGCCCCATTTACTGCAAAAGTAATTGTAGAAGTAGAAACATCTGTACAAGCAGAAGAAGCTATTCGAGCAGGCGCAGATGGGATTCTGCTTGACGAAATTCCACCTCTAGCGTTGCATGCTCTTGTCCCTGAACTTCGTGATCTAGCAGCAAATCGCAGAGCAAATCAAGGATCTAATCAAATTATCCTTGAAGCATCCGGCGTAAATCCAAGTAATTTAAAGGCCTATGCCGATACAGGTATTGACCTTATTTCAACAAGTGCGCCCATTACTAAAAGCTCTTGGATCGACTTCAGCATGCGGTTTGATTAGTTCGTTTCGCATGACTAGAAAGTCTTTAGAGAGATAATCAAACTCCATGTTTTACAAGCAATCAAATAACTAACCAACCCATGATTAGTCTGCACCAAACTCTAAGTAAACATGTCACTGCAGCATTAAATAGGGCCTTCCCAGAAGCTGCAGCAAAAGCCAATGCCGCGGGGTTTCCTCTCGATCCACAATTGGTTTACGCAAGTAAGCCTGAGTTTGGTGACTTTCAAATCAATGGGGCTCTCCCTCTAGCTAAGCCACTGAGGAAAGCACCACGCCAAATCGCAACTTCTATTGTGGAAGAGTTGAATAATAATCAAGATTTCCGCAACCTTTGTGAGGCTCCAGATATTGCTGGTCCTGGATTCATTAATCTCACTCTACGCTCTCAATGCCTAATAACAGAAATCGAAACTCGTCTTAAAGATGTACGTCTTGGAGTCGAATTAGTTCAAGCCTCTAAATCAGGGGAGCCTCCTGCACCTGTAGTAATTGACTTCTCAAGTCCCAATATCGCCAAGGAAATGCATGTTGGGCATCTTCGCTCAACAATTATTGGTGACTCTCTTGCTCGGATCTTAGAGTTTCGAGGCCACCCAGTTATACGCCTAAACCATGTAGGCGATTGGGGCACTCAATTTGGAATGTTAATCACTCACCTGAAACAAGTTGCACCTGAAGCTTTAACCACTGCCAATGTTGTTGACCTAGGAGATCTGGTTACTTTCTATAGACAAGCAAAAAAGCGTTTTGATGAAGACAAAGACTTTCAGATGTCTTCACGTAAAGAAGTCGTCAAATTACAGAGTGGTGATCTAACGGCATTAAAAGCGTGGAAACTGCTCTGTGAGCAATCTCGACGTGAATTTCAAAAAATCTATGACCGCCTTGATATTAATCTGACTGAACGTGGAGAATCTTTCTATAACGCATATCTTCAATCTATCATCACTGATCTTGAGAGATTAGGGCTCCTAGTGGTTGATGAAGGGGCCAACTGCGTATTTCTTGAAGGAATAACCGGCAAAGATGGAAACCCTCAGCCAATGATCGTACAAAAAAAAGATGGGGGCTTCAATTACGCAACCACAGATCTAGCAGCCTTACGATATCGCTTCAAAAAACCGCCCGAAGGCGACGGAGCATGCCGTCTAATCTATGTAACTGATGCTGGTCAAGCGAACCATTTCGCAGGTGTATTCCAAATTGCAAAACGCGCCCAATGGGTTCCAGAAGGAGGCCGTATTGAACATGTGCCGTTTGGTCTAGTCCAAGGTGAAGATGGTAAGAAACTTAAAACACGTGCAGGTGATACTGTTCGACTACGTGATCTTCTAGATGAAGCAATAATGAAAGCTAGCGCTGACCTTCGTAGACGTCTTAAAGAAGAAGGGCGTGAAGAGACAGAAGATTTTATTACTAATGTCTCTAATGTAATAGGCATAGCGGCAGTAAAGTATGCCGATCTTAGTCAAAATAGAGTCACCAACTATCAATTTAATTTTGAACGGATGCTTGCTCTTCAAGGGAATACAGCCCCATATCTGCTTTATGCATTAGTACGAATTGCTGGGATTGCACGCAAAGGAGGCAGCTTTAATATCCATACAAATGGGCTCCAATTCAACGAACCACAAGAGTGGTGTCTTGTTAGAGAGCTACTCAAATTTGATAATGTAATTTCAGAAGTAGAAGAAGAATTACTCCCAAATCGATTATGCAACTACTTGTTTGAGCTTAGTCAAACATTTAATCGTTTCTACGACCAAATGCCAATTTTAAAAGCACCTGAACAAAAGCGCTGTAATAGACTCGCTCTCTGTGAGCTCACAGCAAATACTCTCAAACTAGGTATGACTTTATTAGGCATCCCAACACTGGAGAGGATGTAATGGAAATTGATAAACAACCTAATATTTCTGCTTGGCCTATGCCTCGTCAAGAAGTTGAAAATATGCATGCCTATTCAGCCCCTCTAGAGGGTAGACGTGATTACTTACGGCTGGACTTTAATGAAAACACCATCGGTCCAAGCCCTCTCGTCGCAAAAGCTCTTAAACAAATTTCAGCTGGCGAGATAGCCACTTACCCCGAATACAGTGGTCTCAGGGAAGCTGTCGTAGAAAACTTAACTTCTAAGGGCCTAAAAGTACCATTGCAAACTACTCAAATAGGTCTATTCAATGGCGTTGATGCAGCTATACATGCCATCTTTCATGCATACGGTAATCAAGGCGATCAGCTACTAACAACCACACCAACCTTCGGCTACTACGGACCCTGTGCACATATGCAAGGCATGCAAATTAGTGAGATACCTTATAAGGGCAAACACTTTGACTTCCCTATGAGTGAGATAAAGGAAGCTCTAATAGCTCAAAAACCTAGGCTTCTGATTATCTGTAATCCAAATAATCCAACCGGCACGAGGTTAGCGCCAGAGATGATCCTCGAGCTAGCAGTATTTGCTCCCAATACTTTGGTCGTAATAGATGAACTTTATGAAGCATTCACCGGAGATAGTATCTTACCTATAGTTGACTTTGAAAAGACTCCTAATCTTGTAGTTTTAAGATCCCTCTCTAAAACCGCGGGTTTAGCAGGGTTACGAATTGGCTTTGCTATTGGAGATTCAAATGTTATCAATCGAATCAACAGAGTAACAGGTCCCTACGACGTCAATGGTTTTGCAGTAACTGCAGCACTAACAGCCCTGAAAGATCAACCTTATATTGATGAATATGTCGCAAAAGTTTTATTGGCAAAGCAATGGATTGAAGTTCAACTCAAGCAAAGCAATGTACGTCATCATTTAGCAGGAGGAAATTACCTTCTCATATGGCCAAAACGTCAAAACACTGAGATAGAAAGAGCTCTTAAGGAAAATGGAATTCTTGTTAGGAACATGAATGGGAAAGCCCTAATAGACAAATCACTTCGAGTTAGTATTGGTACAAAAAAACAAATGCAAGAGTTTTGGGAAGCTTTTCAAAAAAATGAAAGCATGTCTACAGCAAAGTAGGTTTAACGCATAACATTAATCGTCGTCTTATTAGGAAGATATCTAGGTACACGAAGATTTCTTCCCACCTTTCTTACAACGACACCTTTCATGGCATCTAGAAAAGGGTCTACTCCCACAAGATCACAATTACCAGGTGCAGGGCCCAGAACATATTGCACAGGAATCACTCTCTTTGGCCTTAGATAACGCACTACCTTGGCTGCTTCATTCGCGTCATATACTTTCTCACCACCACCAACAGCGATAACCAACACATCGGGACGCCCTAGCAAGATCTTCTCTTCTGCTGTCAATTGAGCTGCACTCCCACCTAAATGAGCAAAGTTCAATCCGGCCTGATTCCACCGCCAAATTGTGGCTTTTCCAAAACGTCTACCTCCCAACCGATCATGAGGAACGGATAATCCCTCAAAAGTCAATCCACCAATACGGTATGAACCTGGCTTGACAAGAAATACTCCCTTCGCAATTCTTGCGCCTTCATCGGCCAGCTCTGAGCTTGCCAGCACAACATCAGCTCTAACTCGGGGTTCTTTAAGACCTTCAGCACAACCTACTGCTCTGAATGGGTTCAACAAAACTGAGTGACCACCACCTTTAATAAGCAATGAGCTGTGCCCAAAATTGGTAATCCGAACCCCATCTGCTTTAACAGGAAGGCATGCGTACAGCAAAGCCCCAAATACCGAGATTGCTATTTGCCGAGAAAGCTTCAAACTCCAAAATTTGGCTGACATGAACATAAACCTGTTCAAGGAGGAAGTTAGCAGTGCTTGAGCATTTATTTGAATTCCGCAAGGGATAGAAAGTTACTAAGTAATTGATGGCCAGCTTGAGTAAGGACACTCTCTGGATGAAATTGCACTCCTTGCAGATGAGAATATTCCCGATGCCTCAATCCCATAATTGTTCCATCCTTAAGCCAAGCAGTTACTTCTAGGCAATCAGGAAGACTGTCACGTTCCGCTATAAGGCTATGGTACCTAGTTGCAATGAGAGGCTCAGGCAAACCAGCAAAAATGCCTTCTCCATGATGCAAAACCGGTGAGGTTTTTCCATGCATTAATTCCTTAGCTCTAACAATTTTCGCCCCATAAACCTGAGCTAAAGCTTGATGACCTAAACAAACACCAAGAGTAGGAATGCTAGGAGCTAGTTTTGCTAAAACATCAAGACAAACACCAGATTGATTTGGATCACCTGGGCCTGGAGAAAGGACAATCGCAGAAGGATTTAATTTTGTAATTTCTTTAATTGAAAGAGCATCATTACGCCTTACCTGCACATCCTTAGCCAAAGGATAATTAGATGCAAGCTCGCCAAAGTACTGGACAAGATTGAAAGTAAAACTGTCGTAATTGTCAATGACCAAAAGCATTTGCTTTCAAAGGGTTAAAGCCCTACTCGAGATAGGAAAGGTGGTAATAACAACAAAAAAGCAATCAACAATGAGCTTATCGACGAAACCAATACTGCTGCTGCTGCACAATCCTTGGCTATACGAGCCAGTGGATGAAAACGGCGACCAATAGCAAGATCGACCACAGCCTCTATAGCAGTGTTCAATAATTCCAAAACTAAAACAGCAGTAACTGTAAGTACTAATACGGCCAAATTAATAAGGCTTAACCTCAGCCACAAACCCAATCCAAGTGCAACGGCCCCAAGAAAAACATGTATGCGAAAATTTCGCTGACTTAAAAACCCATATACAAAACCCTGCGAGGCATAACGCAAACTAGCCGGTAGATCACTCGCTATGCGCCAGGCTCTTCTTCTAGAGCCTCTAGAACCATAACCAGTGAACATAGTGATCTTTTCAGATGCAAAGTTGGTTGTCTTTGGGAGCATTCGTGATTTCTTAGTTTCTCTTATCTAGGTGCTGAAGATTAACGTCGATACTTAGCAGTTTCTGCTGACAGCTCAACATTTCTTGCAAAGTTGTTTGATCAGGATGATCCCAACCGAGCAAATGAAGCAAACCATGGCTCACCAACCAACGTACTTCGCGGATCAAATCATGGTTCATTTCCTTGGCTTGACGCTGGGCTGTGGAGATTGAGACAACGATGTCCCCAATTTCTACACATTGATCTTCTGGCAGCACAATGCTCCTATCAATCACCGGGAATGAAAGAACATCTGTACTCTCTGGCTTATGACGCCAA
>QCRX01000042.1 GCA_003209275.1 Prochlorococcus sp. AG-463-P14 | reverse complement strand
CGTGTCCAGTTATTTCATCTTCCTTTCTAATTATAAGACTGTCAGATTTACCATAAAGATTTCTATACCCAACTTTTAGAGAGCCCTTTTCTGAATGGAATGGTAATAAGTCGGCCATTGGATAAGTATTCCCTTGTAAATCTGTCATACTTTTTCCAAGGACTAACATGCCACCACATTCAGCGTATATAGGAAGTCTTCCATAGTATTTTTTTAGCTCACCTAGGCTTCTAGGACAATTACTTAGCTCTTGTGCATATTGTTCGGGAAAACCTCCTGGAATTATTATTCCCTTTACTCCTTTTGGTAATGGTTTATCTTCGAGTAAATTCCATTCAATTAAAGGGATATTAAGTGCCTCAAGATAATCTTTTGTTTCTGGATATCTAAAATGAAAAGCCCTATCTTGGACTATTGCAACTGGGTAAATTTTTGACTTATCTGCTCCTTTTATTTCTGGAAAATAGTTACTTTCATAAGTATTTATTGATTTTGTTGCCTCTAGAAGCTTTGTTAGTTTATTAAGATCTAGATTTTCCTTTGCTATTGACGCCCACGAGTTCATTCGACTTTCTAAATTCTCAATCTCATGTGCTGGAGCAAGTCCAAGATACTTACTGGCCAATCTTAAGTGTGGATTAATGGGTAAACAACCCAACATATTGACATGAATATTAGATAATACCTCTGCTAATAAATCCTTGTGACGAGAGGTTCTTATTTGGTTAAGTACTACACCTGCAAGTTTTATTCCTTTATTTTGGTCCCTAAACCCTTTTATTAGTGCTGCGAGAGAAGCAGCCTGTCCTCTCGCATCAACAACAAGTATTACAGGTAAATTTAGTAATTGTGCTATTTCTGAAGTGCTTCCAATCTCAGAACTACCAACTCCATCGTATAAACCCATTACACCTTCTACTATCGCAAAATCACAAGCTTGACTAAGGCTGAAGAAACTATCTTTTACCCATTTTTGATTACATAGAACAAGGTCTAGATTTCTGCAAGGTCTATTTGAAACTGCAGATAGTTGCTGAGGGTCTAGATAGTCAGGACCAACCTTAAATGTCTGAATACTTAGACCTTGTTTTCGTGCCCAAGCAGTAATTACAAGAGTTAGTAAGGTTTTTCCACTCCCACTAGAGGGTGCAGCAATAACACATGCCATGGCTTCAAAAACTAAGAAGACTTTCTATTAGAAGTTTTGGCACTATTGAGAAGTTTGGCTGCAACAGGTGCTGCAGCGGCAAGTAAAGGACTGGTAGTTCCTCTACTACTTGCAAGGAGTCTTGCTACATCTTTTTCAACTGAATCGATTTGGGTTGGTACCACTTCTTCTACTAATTCCATGCTTGCCATACCTCCAGCTTCAAGGCGCATACATTCTCCAGACTCGGCTCCAAGGATTACGCATGTTGCTTTTTGAGGGGATTTATCTGGTTTGCAAATCATTCTTATACCAATTACTTCTCCTGGATGAATACTTGGCTTGCCCACTGGAAGTGGTACTAAAGAGAAATTTACTGAGCCTCCATCAGAACGATGGAATATTGCATCAATATTTCCTAAATCCCCACTATTTGAAGACTTTATCTGCCAACCAAGTCGATCAGCAAGCCATGCCGCAAGTAACAAACCTTGAACTGGATTTTTACCTTGTATGTCTATATCTAGCTTTACAACTTTCTCAAGGGAATCACGCCTAGTAGGTGGATCAAAGACCATTGCTAAAGATTCTCTCCAATTTCGGAGCCTTAACCAATTCAAATCATTAATTGCTTGTCCTTCCTTTATTTTTTCTTGGAGTAGATCTAAACAATGGATTGGGTCTCCAATTGCACTATCAATAATCAGTCTCTGAGTTGCTGATGAAAGTTGATTGAGGATTTCAGGCCTTTCATCAAGACTTCCATTCCACCAAAGCCATGAAGGTAGATCCTCAGGTAAAAGGTCTGTGAGAATGTCTAGTCCTGTATGTAGAGAATTAACATCTCCTCTTAGTACTACGACATCGCCACAAGCTGAATTACCACTACCTTCTTCAGGAAGGGGGCAGTATGCCGCTACAAGAGCTTCAAGATTATGAGTTTTAATCGTTGGGGCAAGAGTTATTAAGCGTCTTGGTTGAAGTGCACTAATAGCCGCATCAATATGTTGTCCTCTTTGATCTTCTATTGGCTGAGCATCATTTCGATTTGAGAGTGAAGATATAACGGTGGAGTCGAATGGAGGGGTGCTTATTGGAAGATTTTCTTCTAAAACAACCTCTTGAGAAGCTTTTATAAGTTCTTGATTCTGTGTGCCAACGATTGGGCCCTTAATCTTTCCTATCCTAACTAGCTCTTGTTCAATCCAAGCAGGCTGCCATACCAGTAAGCAAAAGGTATTTGCACCTGCATTTTTAGGCTGATCATTTGACCAAAGTTGTTCTAGATAACTTGGAATTTCCCCTGGAGGTAGTTGCAGTGGAGTTTGTAGTGTTAGTTGTGGAGACATAATTAATATTTGAAGCTTCTAGATGTTTAGGGTCGACGCCATAGAAGGTCGTCTTTTGCTAGAAGAGCATCTGATGATGCTGGACCCCAAGTTCTTGATTCATAGGGGTGAATAGGTAATTGCCAAGGACTATCTTCGATTAGTTCTAGCAATGGTGTGTAAAGTCTCCAGGCAGCTTCAACTTCATCGCTTCGAGTAAATAGAGTTGGGTCACCAAGCATTGCATCAGCTAAAAGCCGAACATATCCCTCATCAGAAGGTTCTCCGAAAGATTGGTCATAGGAGAATTCCATTTCAACTGGTCTACTTCGCATTCCTGAGCCAGGTGATTTAACCTCAAAGCGAAATTCTGCGCCTTCATCTGGTTGAATTCTTAGAACAAGTTGATTCGATGTTGGGCTACCTCCAGCAGCATCAAAAAGATGTACAGGTGCTTCTCTAAAGGTAAGGACAACTTCACTAACTCTCTTGGCTAAGCGTTTCCCAGTGCGGATATAGAAAGGAACTCCTTGCCATCTCCAGTTGTCAATGAATAACTTCATTGCCACGTAGGTTTCTGTAGTGCTGTTGGGATTTACTCCAGATTCTTCTCGATAAGCAAGTAAGGGAGATTCTTTACTTCCTCCTTTTTCGTATTGGCCTCTTACACAACATTTCCATGGCTCTATTTCATTCGCTATTCGAGCAGCTTGGAGAACTTTGGCTTTTTCGTTCCTTATTGCTTCAGGGTCAAAATGGCCAGGAGGCTCCATTGCCGTAATGGCGAGCATTTGGGTGAGATGATTTTGGACCATGTCGCGTAATGCGCCGGAGGATTCGTAGTAACCAGCACGTTCTTCTACTCCAACTGTTTCAGCCGCAGTTATTTGAACGTTTGATATGTAATTGCGATTCCAGATTGGTTCAAATATTGAGTTAGCAAATCTCAAAACAAGTATGTTTTGAACTGTTTCTTTCCCTAAGTAGTGATCTATTCGAAATATTTGTCGTTCTTGCCCACAGCTTTGAACTAAACGGTTTAGTGACTGGGCGCTAGAAAAGTCTCTTCCGAATGGTTTTTCTATAACTATTCGACTGCGTTTTGGATCTTTAAGAAGACCTGCTTCTGCAAGAGCTCTGCAGCCATTGCTATAGAACTTTGGAGCTACTGAAAGATAAAAAGTACGGTTGTTGTGAGTTGCGCGAATCCGATCTATCTCTTCTAATCTCTCTCCCAGTCTGATTAGATCACTGGGCCTTTCAAGATCAACTGGCTCATAAAAAAGGCCTTTTGAAAATTGGCTCCATGCCTCAGGGTTCTCTCTAATATCCTCTTCTAAGGCATTTGCCATTTTTTCTCGAAAGTATTGATCAGTCCAAGCTCTACGTGCGCAACCTAGAAGTGCAAATTCACTAGGTAGGCGCCGCTGTTTGAATAGTTGGAACAGTGCTGGAACTAATTTGCGATGAGTTAGATCCCCACTAGCACCAAAAATTACAAGGCATTGTGGAGCTACAACTCGTTCTTGCCGGAGACCCACCCTCAAGGGATTTATTACTGGCATGCTCATTTGAGATGCTCCTTTACCTAGAAGAAATACACAACATTTAGTGAATTCAAATTCTTTCTGTGAATCTCGCCATACTTTGTTCTCGGATGCCCAAAAAGGTATAAGAAATTTCTTCTTATACCTTTTGTCTCTTGTTAGGTTTTTTAGGGTAATAACTAGCTTTTCAGCAGTTCTTTCCCTTGAAGGTTGGAATCTTTAGAAGCTTGGATTAGTAAGTCTCTACATTCCATCTTTTGGCTTTTTTAAGTTTTTGTCTTAGTTCAACCCAATTAAGACCTTTGGCTGATGCAACAGTGGTCAAAGCTTCATCAATTCCAGGCTCCATTCCTTTTAGACCACATAGATAAATGTAGGTTTTTGGATTCTCTATGAGAGTAAAGAGTTCATCTGCATATTCAAGGACCTTGTCTTGTATATACATCCTCCCACCTTTAGAGTTTTTCTCTTCACGACTTATTGCCTTGGTGTATCTGAAGTTGTCTGGGAAATTACTTTTATACTCTTGGAAATCATTGTCATAAAGAAGATTTGCGCTCTTTGGAGCTCCCATAAATAGCCAGGCCTTACCTTTAAAATCCCAGTTGTTTTTCTTCCTTTCTTTCGGATCAAACATTCTGCGCAGATAAGCTCTCATAGGAGCTATGCCAGTACCTGTGGCGAGCATGATGATATTTGCATCTTGATCACTAGGCAGAAGCATTTCTTTACCAACAGGACCTGTGATTTTGACTTTCGCGCCTTTTGGAATGTCGCAGAGATAACTGGAGCAAACCCCATTAATGGTTTCTCCATCTTTTTCATATTGGAGTTGGCGCACGCAAAGCGAAACTGTTTTTCCTGCCATGTTGTCCCCATGGCGAGTACTTGCTATCGAGTACAACCTGAGTTTATGAGGCTTCCCTTTGGCGTCTTCGCCTTCAGGGATTATTCCAATGCTTTGGCCCTCGATGTATTTAAGAGCTGGATCGCTTCCAGAAAGATCGAAGGTAATGTGATTCACACGTCCTATAGCCCCTTTCTTTAGAAGACTGTAATTTTCTAAAACCTTTCCCAAGAAGGGAGTTTTGGGCTTGTAAGTATTTACTGGAACATCAGCGTGAACAGGCTTGCTTGCTTGTTTCGTAGGAGCTGAGCTTTCAGTAGATGATTTGCTATCCGTCTTTTTAGACTCGCTAGGAGCTTTTGTTGGAGAAGACGTTTTTGCAGAAGTTCTCTGCAAAATAAAATTTTGGAACAACCAAAAAATACCAATAACGATTGGTATATGAACCAGCCCGCCAGCTAGAACCCGTGCTTCCGTGTAAGACATCAATAACTAAATACCCAAGGCGAGAATACCAACCTTTGCGACTGAATTAGCACAGAAGTCACTTTGGATAGTTCACGTTTAGGGATTGGCACAGCTCATCTACTGGGCTTAGAACTGGCTCCATGGCTATTGCCTTATGTATTCTTCAGTGCTTATGGATCCTTAATCCCGGTTGGAATCTCTCGCATCAATAAAGAGTCCTTCTGGTCCAATGGATGTTGCTTCAGAAGAAGTTGAACAATCAGGTAGAAGTCCTCAAACCATTGAGCAAACAATGGAAAGGCTACCTAATGGAACTAGAAGGTTGGCTGCTCAGTTGAGAACATCAATATCAGTTAGTGCTCTATGGAAGGTACTAACTGATTATGAAAACCTCAGTGAATTCATTCCAAATCTTTCGTCAAGCATTTTGCTCTCAAGAGAGGGTAATCGTGTTCGTTTAAAACAAGTTGGATCCCAACAATTAATGGGTTTAAGTTTTTCTGCTCAGGTTTATTTGGAATTAGAAGAAAATTGCGATGAAGGGGTTTTGCGATTTCACTTGTTAAAAGGAGATTTCAGACGTTTTGAAGGATCATGGAGAATGAGTAAACTTGCTCCAAATGGAGGCACTTGCCTTCTATATGAGTTAACTGTTCAGGGTTGCATTGGAATGCCAGTTGGTTTGATAGAAAAGCGGTTGAGAGAAGATTTAAAGAATAACCTTTTGGCTGTTGAGAATGCAGCAAAAGTTTTTATTAACTCAAAAGAATTAAAGATGTGAAAAGGATAAATTAAGTAGTTTTTTCTGTTATTAATATTTAATTTAATCAGAGTTTAGTTGTTTATTGACTAAACAAAGTTTTTTGGTTCTGTTGAACTTTTTTAATACCCCCAAGGGGATTCGAACCCCTGTCGCCTCCGTGAAAGGGAGGTGTCCTAGGCCTCTAGACGATGGGGGCGAGGCCGCGATCCTATTGGCTGCGCAATGATCACCTTCGAAAACTACGGGCCAGACTCGCCTTCCGTCAAGGCGTCGTTTGTCTTGGATTGACCCTGCCAAACCGGAACAGTGAAATAGAAGCAAGCTCCTTCTCCAGGGGCTGATACTACCCAGATGCGACCTCCATGTACTTCTACTATTCGTCTACAGACTGAGAGCCCAACACCAAAGCCTGAGGTCAAAGAAGAGGTCTGGGGTAAACGCACACGATCTAGAAAAATTCGTTGTTGCTCTTCTTCAGGAATCCCTGGGCCATTGTCACAAATGCTCACTTGTACCCATTGATTTGTTCGGTGAAGCATCGTTATGGATATTGTTCCACCTCTCTCAGTAAATTTCAGAGCGTTTTCCATAAGGTTAAGCAACACTTGATGCATTCTTCGTTGATCAGCAAAAACATTTGGTAGATCAGATGGAATGTCAGTATTGATACCTATTCCACGCCGTAACCAAAGTTTTTCGAGCTCAAGTATTGATTCAGCTGAGACATTTGCAAGATCTAGTCTCTGCGGGTTAAAAAGTGCTTCCCATTTTGTACTACCTACTTCGAGTAGATCTTTAGATAGCAGTTCAATTTCATCTAGTCTCCGTTTTACTACGTCTTGGAAAGTATTGAGGTCAATTTGTCCAAGTCGTTGGCTCTGTACTGCTAATGCAGCAGCGGTAAGAGGAGTTCTTAATTCGTGGGCAACCATTCTTAAAAGCCTTTCTTGGGAATGAATCCGTTCGATCAATGTTTCATTCTCTTGGCGTAATACCAAAAGCTCATCCTCTAATTGCAATTCCTTCTGAGTCCTGCTTCCATCAAGTTCTGCTGGTCTCAAGCTAAGTCCAAGACCGCTTACTACTCCATCTTGTTGCCAGCGAGGGAGCCAGATTTTTAATTGTTGAAAGATGCTACTTCCAGCAAATACTTGTTTAGGCGTAGGAGAAAGTTTGATTAACGCTGGTATCGCTACAAGTCTGTGAAGCTCTAATATCTCAGGGTTTTCACTGGGTTCTGAAACTTGAAGAGTGACTTCAAAACCACAGTCTTCTTGTTCTAAAAAATTGATAAGCGATCTCAGATCTCCCCGTGAGAGATGGTGGCGAGTTGCCACAAGCACCAGCCTTAGCTGCTTCCTTTTATTGACTTTGGCCCCATCCACAGCGTCGTGCGCCTGGCAAATTTGAGGAATACATTATGAGGCTTTGGGTGGATTTATACAGCTGGTATTACTTTGATGAACATTCTTTTGATACTTAAAGTGGTAAAACCTCTATGTTTTTTGCAATCCTGGTGATTGGTTAGTGCAATGAAGCAGCATGACGGAACATTCACTTTGGTTCTGGTGAGAAGTTTGTCCTCACATTTCTCTAAAATCATTGCCTCATCATTGTTTATTGCCCCTTTGGCATTTCTAGGCTCTTCAGCTTTAGCTGAGTCAGAGCCAATCCCGGCATCTAAAGAAGATCTTGCGCTTTATAGAGGTTTCGGCACTAATTATCTTTGCCACGCCAGGCGAGCCGGTATTGCATTCCCTAAGGCTTTAGGAATAGCTTCAACAGGCTATGTGGAAGTTATAACCTCACGCCATGGTGGTTTTGTTGCTGAAGCTGGTAGTAAGAAGCAGACACCAGAGCAACTATTCTCAAATGCTCAACTTCAAGTTGTTCATATGGCCTTAAAATATTGCCCTAAACAAATTCCAAAAAAAGTTAAAAAGAAGCATGAGAACCTGATTAAAAAGCTCAATAAACAAAGAACTCGTTAATATAAAATCTAATCACTTATAATTATTCCTAAATATAAACTTTAAACCTTACAGGATAATTTCCTGTAAAAAATTTAACAAAATACTCTTTATATAGAATTAGTATTTATTCTTTTCTTAGACCTTGACTCTCTATGTCAGACCAAAAGATGATTAAGCTTGCAGATTACAAGCCTTATCAATTTAAAATCCCTAACATTGAACTTAAATTCTTATTGAGGGAAAAATATGTAGCTGTTATAAGTTCAATGATCATAGAGCCCTTGGGCAATAAAGACTTACCTCTTGTTCTGAAAGGAGTTGACCTCAAATTAGAGAAGATT
>QCRX01000041.1 GCA_003209275.1 Prochlorococcus sp. AG-463-P14 | reverse complement strand
AATAATGCCAAAATCTGCGGGGCTTTAACAGTCAACTAGAAATCAACTCATAGAGATTTAACATTTGATAGGTAGCCAGACAAATACAGATTCTTAGCCTTATTTAAGAATATTGTTCAGCTGCAAATCTCGACACAATAAAAGTATCAAAAAATTAATATCGCCTATTAATACATAGTTATCCACGAACAGATTAGCGAAAAAATAAGAATTACTTCCTAAAGATACAATATAAGTATATACTTTCTAGATATATTTTATTTAAACGCATATTGGTTAAAATAATCAAACTGCTTTCTGCAAAAGGATTTTTAACTATTTAGGACTATACTTTTTGGTAGAACTCTAAAAATTACTTCACACTCTGCAATATTGTGTGTTACAGTTCTTTACAGCCCAAGCTTCTCGGGCCTCAAAACCTTAACAGCCTTATTCGAGGCATATTTCCATGAAACAATCAAAAAAAGTTCAAAACATTGAACCAGAAAAAATCATTGCAGAACGTATTAATGGTTGGGCTGCAATGTTGGGCTTTTTGGCCGCAACAGGTGCATATCTAACCACTGGTCAAATCATTCCTGGAGTTATTTAAAAACAAATGTCATCATCTAGTTTTATCACTACTGAAGAGGGTGGTCGCCAAAACATGTTTGCGACTGAGTCTCGTCCAGAGGCTGTTGAAAATTACAGCAACTACCCAGCGGAAGCTGAGAAGGCAAATGGTCGCTGGGCAATGGTCGGCTTTCTTGCCGCAATTGGTGCCTACACAACAACAGGTCAAATTCTCCCAGGGATCTTTTAATGAAAAACTCATCTAAAAATCAATTATTAAGTACTCCATTTGATGTACTTATTGGTAGAGCAGCCATGCTTGGATTTGTGTTTACTCTAGGAACATATCTAACTGCAGATATATTAATTCCTGGATCTATCTAAATAGATTCTTTCCCTTCCATTTTTATCAAACTAACATTCAAAAAACTTTCACCCATCTAAAATCATGAATGAAAATGCTGAGCTAATGAACGGACGCTGGGCAATGATCGGCATCTTAGCGGCTCTTGGAACTTACACTTTCACTGGACAAATTATTCCTGGTATTTTTTAAGAGCATGGATTTAAACCCTTTCAAGCCATTAACACAATTTATAGAATACTTATACATAAAGTATTTAAAGCAAAATCATTTGGATATGATTTTATGACAATTGGAAGACTTTTTCTTAAATCATTTTCCACAGGTCTAATCTCAGAGGATGAGTTATTATGGATAACTAAACATCAATTAAATTTCTCAAGGTGTGAAGAAGCAACTGCTTTAAGGCTTGGTAGGCTAGTTGATTCTAGAGAAATTAATCTTATATGTAGAATCTAAATCCATGATCAATCAAACCAATGATTTATCCAATAAAAGAATAAACAAATTTTATTGGACTAATATTGAATTCTCATGGATCTCAGTTTATATATTTGCTATAAATATTGCTTTGATGTGCTTCGTGTCTTTCTATTGGTTAGATACAGAATTCCACACTTTAATATCAGGGAAGCCATTTAATTAAACAAGGCTTTAAATCTAAGACTACGCCTGACTATTCAACTCAAAGATACAGTTTATCAACTTCTATGTTGATAAACTGTTTCCCTATAAAATATTCTACTTTTGTAGAAAAAATATCAACACATGTCATCTTTGAAGCAAAAGGATACTCTTAGATTTATATAATCCTGTCAGTTTGTAGAGCTAGTATGCTGTGTAATCACTAAATTACTGGACAATAATTATAAATCATCTCTCTATTTTGCCGTGCAATTAAATTAGGGTTGAAGCTTACTTAAGCTTCGGAACGAAAACCACAGCAGAAATGTGAAAATAATTCATCATTTTTTATAAGACTCAAGACTCTAAATTTCTATTCATAATCTCAGCAAGGCATGCTCTCATAAAGCATGGTTCATGTCATACGAGCTCTTGCCTTGCTATAAAAGGACTTTTATAAGCTGGCTACGTCTTGTTCAATTTTGCATTTGGTTCGACAAGACAGACTTAGTTAGAAGGTATGGAGGATAAAAACTTGCTTACTGAATCTGTTTTCCTATCTTGTTTTTCCCATAAGACTTTCCACTTTGGCGAAAATCATGTATTGTCGCTTGAATTTTTGAATTATGACGTTGGAGTTGGACCTTATAGCTACTGGTTTTTCGGCAGTACTTGCTCTTGGTGGAATTTGGGTGCTTTTGTCTAGCTTTGATGACGACGACGACGAAGACGGTGGTGGGACAGGTGCACCTGTCTATGAGCCTATCTACTCACCAAGTGCTGCCTAATCCATCATTAGCCGTACTGGAAACACCAGACAAGCCATTGCTTGCAATTTTTGAATGTAGATAGTTCATCTCTATATTGATATGTGTGCCTGCAGTTAAGAGGGATAGATAAGCCAAAGTACTTTGATAATAAAATTAAGACTGATCAAAACTTGCAAATGGAGAGGCGGGTAAACCACTTATCTGGGCCATAAAGCGATAATTGATTTATTTTCAGTTAATTTAAGAGTGATTTTCGTTCAAAGAGTAAAAAACCTATAGCAGGTAATATTTCACATATATACTTCAATAGGTATATTTGTTCCTCATCTTGATAATAAGATCCTGAAATTGATTTGGATATCAAAACAACATGCGGATTCAGATGTCTCATATTCTAATTTTAAAGAGCATCCAGTAAGATTATTAAAAAAGTAATTAATTATATGGCTAAAAGAATTAATAGGATCAAAAGGGTCCTTAATAACATTCCTATTAATGAATGGCAATACATACTACCAATCTTAATTTGTGGCATTTGTTATATTGCGAGTGATTTTTTAGGAATAATTCAAAAGACTGATTATGCATATTGGTCTGGAGGCTTATTAAAAGATCAATATAGGGTTTTTACATATCATTTTATACACATTGATATTAAACATTTATTGGCGAATGGAACAGGCATAGCGATTTGTAGATATTGCTTTAAAGAACTGGAACTAAAGTTAAATTGGTTTTTTCTTATATTAATACTCTTATTAATGCCTTTGCAGTCCTTACTTCTATGGATATGGGATATAGTAATTTCTAAGAATTCAATGTCATTGGCGGTAGGCTTTAGTGGTTTAATCTACGGAATTGAAGCATTTATATTATTATCATCTATTTTTGGAAAAAAAAGATTTCTTTGTTTTAATACAAACCTAAAGAAAAATTCTAATATAACTAAAATTACCTCTATTTTAGTTTTAATTGGACTTATCTGGTCATTTATGCCAGGTATAAGCCTTGCAGGTCATTTAACTGGATTTACTGCAGGTCTTTTAATGTATATGATTTAATTAGGTTTAGCATCAATTATATATTGATAAGCTTGCATTGTTTGTTCAGCATAATTCATATCTGCACCAAAGGCATATAAAGAAGCGAATAATTTCTCTTTAATTTCTGTGGGCATTACTATTCTTACAATATTCACAGAGTGTTCAATCCAACCACATTCTTCTAACATTTTTCTAATCTCTG
This sequence comes from Prochlorococcus sp. AG-463-P14, assembly GCA_003209275.1. Classification (GTDB taxonomy): domain Bacteria; phylum Cyanobacteriota; class Cyanobacteriia; order PCC-6307; family Cyanobiaceae; genus AG-463-P14. The sequence goes on along the minus strand of QCRX01000041.1, from coordinate 5,049 downwards.
TCAATGTGAAAAATCTAATATGAGTACGGTCTAGAATACCTTCATCTAAATATTCAAAGCGATCATTTACAAACAACTGGAAAAGAACTGACCAATGTCTTATATTTGGAATGGAAAGAATAGCCAACCCATCGGAATTAATCTTAGCCCGAATTATTCTCAGGAGGTCTGCTGGATTGATTAAATGCTCTAATATATCGGCACATATTATGACGTCGAAATTATCAGGGATATTTTCTACTGAAATATTATTTAAGTCCATTTGAATAACATTATCTAATACTTGCTTGGCAATATTTACTGAATTTTGACTGTATTCAATTCCCACGACCTCACAAGAAGGACATTTATTCTTAATTGCAGCTGCTAGAGCTCCTGATCCACAACCCACATCTAAGATTCGTTTCGAACCTTTTGGTACTCGTGCCAATATCTCGGGCCTTTGATTATTAAAATATGCCTCTTTACCACTTCCCACATCAGTCCTCACGCCTAATATTGGATCAAATCCATTCATTAAGGAAATCACTAAATCGGGTACGGTAAATCTACTATAAATCTGTTTAATGGAATCAAGCAAACCTAAAATCTTGATCCTTCAACAAGCTACTTTCCCTGATTATATGGCTGATATGGTCAGTCATTATCTATATAGTGTAGATACAAATAAGTACAGTTTGTTTAGCAATCAACATCCTCTGTATCTCTTTAGAGATTTCCCAGATTCAATCCCACTATATGGGAGAGGTTTTACAATATATAGAAAGTTAAACCATGAATTAAAGCATAATATATTACTTGAAAATAGTAATAATATAATCACTAATATAAAAGAAAGAAAATACGATAAAATCATATGGACAAGTATAAGAAGATATAATCTTTATCTTGGTTTAGCCATTCAAAGTGGATATGAGCAGGAAAATCTAATTGCAATCGATGGAGAGGATGATCAAATAATACTAAGAGAATTAAAAGAAAATAAAATGTTAACTTGCACTAAATATTATAAACGTGAGTTGACTCAGAAAGATATGGATATTGGAGCTAGACCAATATCTTTCAAATTTCCCCAGACACATGATTTGGTTGGGAAAAATACTATTTTAAAATCTCAGATATTGGCTCCTTGTGACCCAAGGTATAAATCTTCTTATATATACAAAGAAGAATTTACATACTATGAGAATTACCAGCGATCATTATTTGGATTTACGACTAAGAAGAATGGTTGGGACTGTCTCAGACATTACGAAATTCTTGCCTGCAATTGCCTTCCAATATTCCCTGATATAGAAAAGATGCCAAGTTCTACAATGATTGAGTGGGATAGACCTTTACAACAAAAAGTCAATAGCCTGTGGCGTGAATATTCTCTAACTAATCAATCTGATATTAACTACTTAATGCCCTTCTGGAAATCATTGATGGAAGAATTCAAAACAATATTTGTACACGAAATGGTTACAGATGCTTATAGCAAAATCATTGGTCTCTGAACTAATATAAAAGAGATAAGATTCTATTAAATGAAAACAGTTGCTTTCTTTATACGACACTTTACAGAAAGAGGGACTGAGGTTTCTGCGTATAATTATGCTCATTATAATGAAACAATTTTAGGTAATAAGTCTCTTATCATTTGCCATACAATTTCGAAGCATAAACTACTTGGATGGGATATATATGATCAAGGACAACCATCAAGGAAGAAATTCGAGAAAAGGTTTAAAGTAATAGAAATAGATGATATAAAGGATATAAAATTTATCATTAAAACTTACTCTATTACTCATTTTTATACTCAAAGTTCTGGATTCCCCAATGATATATATAGATTTAATGAAAGGTTAATATGGAGTGATTGTATGACAATTTATCATACAGTATTTGGGACCAGCTCTCAAGGTTCAGACATCCTGTGCACTATTAGTAATCACATTAACAAAAGGAACTCAACAAATCTAACCGTAATACCTTATATAGTTGAACCTCATGAAACATATGGGAATTTAAGAGACTATTTGAATATTCCGCAAGATTCAATCGTCTTTGGAAGGCATGGAGGTTTCGATACATTTAATATAAAATTTGTTCACATTGAAATAATAAAATATTTAGATAAAGACAAAAATTCTTATTTTTTATTCTTAAATACCGAACAATTCATAGACCATCCCCGTGTTATTCATATTAACAAATCTACAACAGTTTTAGAGAAGAATCTTTTCATAGATACTTGCGACATAATGATTCATGGTAGGAAGGAAGGTGAAACATTTGGACTTGCCGTTGCAGAGTTCTCCGCAGCCAATAAACCAGTAATTACTTTTTCAGGAGGAGATACAGAACACATAAATATTTTAAAGGATAAAGCAATTATTTATAATAATCAAAATCAGTTAAGTGAAATATTTCAAAATTCTAGAGAGCTAATTAATTCAAAAACTGATTGGAATGCATATAAGGAATATAGACCCCGAATAATAATGGAAAAGTTCAATGCTATTATTTAATAAGAGTTGAGCAGTAGTTTTCTAAAAATTTAGAAGGGTCAATTTATCTCAATTTCAACTCTCATAATTTGCAAAATTTATTTATATTCTCAAGACTTTATCAAGAATAAAAAAGAATTAACCAACCCTTCTCTAAATAGTGCTCCTCACTCTCTTCTCTTGTAAGGTCAAGGCCAACTTCTAATGCTTCCTTAACTGCATCTTCATGATAAATACTAGATAATTGAGATAATTTAATTTTGCACAATGCAGCAATACCTATAGGAGTTACATACCATAGGAATTTTTGTGTTTCAGCAATTTCAGCTTCATTCAGTGCATCTTCGAGTAATTTTTGAGTAACCATGCTTTACAATTGAAGAGGAGTTGATTAAGTTAGAATAGATACAAAGTCTAGTATTTTTTTCTTAGTCTAAAATCAATTTTTCAGACCTCATTGATCCTACGTTCAAATCGATTTAAGCTATCTACTTTGATCTAAATGTCCTAAGAATATATATAATTTCTGAAGACTTCGGGAGCAAGTAACGAAGATAGGATTGAAACCTCGTCAGCGACAAGCAAAAGCCTTAGGGTATCGAAATTAAAACACTGCTTTCGTTCATTGCGATTTGATGCATCTTTAAATTCAGCGAGAGTTCTGCATAAAAGCACATCAGGTCTTTAAGAAGACATTTAAAAAGCCATGAACCTCTCCAGGAAGGATTCCATCGAATTTACTGATACATTTATAAATTATAAACCAGTAGTCCAGTAGTCCAGTAGTCCGATCAATAAAACTCTCCAAATTGATCTCTGAATATCATCTTTATAGATAGATACCTGAAGAATTAAGTTAAATGCACTTAATTTAATCAACAATATTTGACTATTCTAGAGATAACTCCTATTGATCTAGTAGCTAATGGGTTTTCAGAACAAGGCTCTAATTTACTCGTCGATGCTTGTACTAAGCACAAGCATCGCTGCTTGTAGCTCTTCTAGTGACAAATCTAACATTCGTCTAAGTGGTGCTGGAGCTTCCTTTCCGGCCAAAATCTACACGCGCTGGTTCTCCGATATCGCCAAAGATGGCGGGCCAAAGATCAACTATCAAGCTCTGGGTTCAGGCTCTGGCCGCAAAGCTTTTATCGACCAAACCGTCGACTTTGGTGCTTCGGATGATCCGATGAACCCCAACGATATTACCAAGGTCACACGTGGCTTAGTCCAAATTCCGATGATTGGAGGAACAATTGCCTTTGGCTACAACAAGCCTGGTTGCGATCTAAAGCTGACCCAAAAGCAAGCCGTTAGGGTTTCAATAGGCAAAATCAAAGATTGGAGTGAGTTGGGTTGCTCTGCTGGCAAACTCACCTGGGCTCACCGCTCTGATGGCTCTGGTACAACCAAAGCCTTCACAAGTTCAATGGCAGCATTCTCAAGCGAGTGGACCCTTGGGAGTGGCAAGTCTGTTAAATGGCCAGCTGGAGTTGGAGGTAAAGGGAATGCTGGTGTTGCTGGAATTATCCGAAATACCCCTGGTGCAATTGGATATGTAAATCAGTCCTATATCAAGGGAGAAATAGCAGCAGCAGCTTTGCAGAACCTTTCTGGTCAATACCTAAAACCATCAACAAAAACTGGCTCAGCAGCATTGAATGGAATTCAATTAGATCAGAACCTTGCTGGTAACAACCCAAATCCAAAAGCAAGAAACGCATATCCAATTTCCACTTTGACTTGGATACTCGCTTACGAGACAGGTAATGGTCCGAAGACAGAAACCATTCAAAAGTCTTTAACTACTTTGCTTAGCGACAAATATCAAGACAAAGCATCTGGTCTTGGATTTGTTCCTCTCAGAGGAGAAATCCTCAGGCAATCACGTGCTGCTATTCTGCGAATTGGCAAATGATTCTTATAATCAAAAATTTTTCCAAATAAAACTCTAGGGAAAGAATAGGCTTGCTTTCACAAGTGAATAGAAGGAATGGCTATTAGCTCAAGGAGTTAAAGGAAAAATCTAGTTTTCACTAAAAAGGTATTTATTACAATTCCTATTTAAACCAGTTCAAACTTAATAATAGGCTAAACATATAGCAATAAATAAGTATTAATATTGATAATGACTAATTAATCCTAAAAACATCAGCAAAGTATTTACTAAATAAGCAATATTACTTCTCATACTAAGCAATTGATAGAAATATTTTAGTCAATAGCTTTATTTACTTATTGCGAAGAGTTCAACAGTAGATAGAAAGGGCCAATCGCAGTATCACATGAAAAGAGCGAAGTTGGTTGCCCCTGCCCTCCCAAAAGGCACAACAGAGGTAAAGATTGTCGAGAGAGAATGGGGAATTGAAAGGTGTTACAAGTCAAGGGATGGACAAGAACAATGCATCCCCGCTGCTTTTGATACTTGGCAATTCAGCAGCTGAGACAAACGCAGCCTTTGATTCAAAAAAATCCTCACTTAAAAGCATTTGTTTCAAAAGCTCCCATTAACTCGAATAGGTGCTTTTGAAACAAATGCTTTTACTTATTGAAC
>QCRX01000040.1 GCA_003209275.1 Prochlorococcus sp. AG-463-P14 | reverse complement strand
CGATCTAAGCGGTACCCCTTTACCTAAGGACATGGTCTCTTTTTACAAAGAGGTCATGCAGAAGGAAGCTGACAGGATTTGCCGAGTTCGAGTTGCAATGAGAAAGAAAATCATTGCCATTGGTTCGAAACACTACGATCAAGAGACCCTTAACCAACGCCTTGTCGACGCGGGTTGGGAATCCCTTAAAGCAGCCGAGATTGCTTACTTCTTTAGCTAGAGAACAGTCAAGCTCGGTTTAATTAAAGGAATCCACGTGGAGTATGGTCCAAAGAAAACGTCTATAATATTTTCAAGTTGTGGCTTAGAATAAATAACAACCTAATTGTTGTTACTAAATCTTATTTATTCCAACTAGATCATGCATTCAAGAAGAACAAAGACAAGTACAAATAACGACAGCATATTAAGGCATTTTATTCTGTTAGGGTTATTCCTCATAGAGGCAGTAATAAAAGTAATAGAATTAATAAGACCAGAGCAAAGAATTGACAATAAAGTTCTATACAATAACGACAGAGGAGATTCAATTAATTCACGGTCTATTCACAAGAGCTCAACAGACTACAATATAGAATTAAAAAATAGGATATCAGAATCAAAGTCGACTAAAGAATTAAAAGATATTCTTAGAAATATAGACTTAATATCCGACTTCAAAAAAGAAGAATTGGTTAATATAATAATGTCTAACAAGCAGGCTCTAAATAAGTTTATGACTGAAGAAAAAGAAAAGCAATTATTCCTTATGACAAATCAAGAACTAAAAAATCTATTAAAGGGTGCAGATAAACTCTCACGGCTGAAGAAATCAGAATTAGTAGCTATGGTTCTTGATCAAGAAAACTTAAAATCATAAAAGATCATCCTGTTTAGTGCTTTGAATAAGCTAGATTGAAAGCTATTATATTAGTTAGACATATTTTTTTTATAAATATTCTTTTATTCCGCTCTATTTAATAATTATTCTTCTCTTGAAGTTTTATCTTCTGTGGGGTCTTCTGAGCTGACTGTATCAAATCCCTGAATCAGCTCTTTCTCCTCTTGGAAACTTATTGAAAAAGGCTGCTCAATAAACGAGTCTGGTTGAGATAGGTTATCAAGATTCTCTTTTTTCTCAGATTCGTCGTTAAAATCCTCTATTGGTGATGAAATATCTTTAGAAGCTCTATTATTAGTACCATTTTGTTTAACTTGCTCTTTATTATTTAATGTCTCTATCCCCTCAGAAACATCACCATTCTCTCCACCTACTTTCTTCGTTGCTATAAGCTCATCCTTAGACGGATTGTTATCTAATGAAGAATCAATAGTTACCTGACTATTACTTTCAATCGGCTGCGTTTTTTCCTTTAGATCCTGTGGAGTTTTTTCACTAGAATTTTCAGAGTTTTCCGCTAAAGAGGTTTCCTCTCTCAGGACTTCTTGGGAAGGTTCTTCTACATTTAGTGGTTGTTTAGTCGAATCATCATTATTAGCAACTAGGCCTTGAGACTCAGTATTTTCAAGAGGAAGAGAAGTCTTTTCATTACTGTCTAATTCTTCTTCAGATATAATTATTTCCTTCAGAATAGAATATAACTTAACTAGGTTATCAAATAGGTCCTTAATATTAAGAGCTATAGCTTTAATAACTGTCTTTATTTCAACTGCTTTTTGACCTTTATTAAAGAATAGAATTCCTACTCCAATAGATGATCCGAGCAATAACAAAAGGAATAATAAGCCCATTGGATTAATTAAAAAATATCTTGCATAATTGCATTTTAATACGGGCCTAACAAGTAGCGTTTACCGAATAAAAATAACTTATTGAAGATTACTAGGGTGAGAGCCTTAATCTCCAAATTATTCTGAGTAAGAATGTGTGGTCTATATCCTTAGAACTCAACAAAGAATTTTAAGAGTTTATTGAATAAAATTAATTCTGAGCCTCTGCTAAAATCATCTTTAAATATTAAAAACATTAATTACAAGTCAATGAAGATACTGATCACTGTCTTTTTATCACTATTAATTTTGCTCATCAACATTGATAGTTTATTTGCCATCACAGAAAAGGATTATCAAGCCAAAATGGAGGTATGGGAGCATAAAAGGGAATTAGCCTCACAATATCTCCTAGAAGCAGAGAAAGCATTTAAGGCTGGAGATGAACTTCAAGGATGCGCTTCACAAAGAGAAGCAAGCGAAATGGGTATTGAAGCCACAAAATCTCTTATTACTGCTATGGAAACTAATGGCTCTTCTTCAGAAATAGAAAATCTTCAGGTAGGGTTAAACATGTGGACCAAGTTAGGTAATATCTGCTAACAACAAATTCGAATATTTCAAATGTGGACTTATTTTTTTAATGCTTTGGATATATTTATAACTACGTAGAAAGTAATACTTGACTTGGTACACAAAAGAAGACTTAGTTAAGATTAATGATTCCTGGCAGCTAATTGTAGATCTAATGATATTTACTTTTCCTAATAAAGAAAACCTTGCGTAATCAAAGATATACAGGATGATTAATAAGATAGAACCTCAGTCAACATGAATGACGAAAATTGGAAAGAGCAATATAAGGAATGGAAGACCTTAAAGCCATTCCAAATAAAATTACTAGATGAAGGAGCTGTAAGCCTTTCACAAACATGGCTAGTTAATTCAATGTGGAGCGAATGGCAAGACATCAAAAGGCTCAAGGAAACTGACCTGCCATCCATTCCTTCAATTTCTGATGAATCAAGTCAAGACCCCTGGATTTGAGAATTCGCTTCACGTCAAAATCTCATAATGCTTACTAATTGCAATGAGATTGATTCCTGGCAAAGTCCTTTAAGAACGAATGGCAAACAAGCCTAAATCAAATATCTGTTCCCCCTCACCTGGGAGCCAATCAGGCAAGGGTCTACGAAGTGAGTATTAACTCCTACCATGCGTTATTATTTGAGTAGGTACTTATACTCTTATTATGTCTCTGAAAACCATGAGGCTTGCCGAATTAGTTAACGGAAGGGCTGCGATGCTTGGATGCTCTTTCGTTGGTTTATATGCAGTAGCAATTAGAACTGACATCCCAGCAAGGATTCTTTCGATAAACCTAGAATCTGTTTGGTGGTCAATCGGAGTTTATGCAAGTTAAGTCTTACCACCTTGCATAACAAGCTTGTTAGTAAATCAAAAATTGGCGCAAGACATGCTAAAAACCAATCAAGACTAGGTCTAGATTCACTTGCTAAACCCCCATAAAATAGCTAGTTATGTCTAATAATGCGCTTAACCATTTAGCCCCACTAGCTTTGAAAGTATAGAACCAGATACTTTTAGAGACCAGCTATAAGCTATATATTACTCAACTGTTTTTTTTTAATACTGGAAGGGCTACCTAGCTTGAATTTCACAATTTCCTGAAGAGAAGAAATTACAATCTTTATAGTAAAGAAATTGACCAAAATCAAACTAGATCTATTGGAGATATTTTGTAGCCTGGAAGAAGCAAATTATTAATTGACTAACTAGAGATTCATTAATATCTATTTTGTTTTAATTTAAAAGGCTGGGCCCGACTGCACCGGGGAAAACCCTTGTGGTGCAGTCAGTTACGCCTAGCGAACCACCTTGCCGTGCAGCCCCAGTAGCATCGACCTGGATAAACCAGAAGGGGAGTCAAAGTGGGGCTTCGTTTCCTGCTACGTGTTGACAGGTATACGTTACCTTCACGACAGTCTCCCCAAGTCGAAAGAGAGTCAGATCAGAGCACTAGGGAAAGGCCGTCACCAACAAGGGAGTTCTTTTCTAATTTAGACGAGATCCGACTCAATACTTGGCCAAATAGATCGAATCATCTTTAAAGATCTAATCGCTTCATCTCTTCGTAGGAGTGAATCACTCTCTTTGAGGAGAACAGTGGCATGACCAAGTTTGCGACCAGGAGTTTCTAGCTGTTTTCCATACCAATGAACATGAACTCCATCACAGCTCCTTAGTTTTGATAAACGCTGCTCTATTGATTGCGTTTTACCTTCAGGCAGACCTAGCAAGTTAACCATGAGAGCACCAGGGGATATCAACTTCGGATCTGGTACTGGTAATCCAGCCGCGATGCAAACCTGCTGATCAAATTGACTACTTGTACATGCCTCAATAGAGAAATGGGCGGAATTATGAGTTCTAGGAGCAATTTCATTTACAAGTAATCCCTGTGTTCCATAGAAAAACTCAATAGCTAGAACTCCTATGTAATTAAGTTCAACTAATAAAGAAGCAGCTATGTTATAGGCCATCATTTCCACTTCGTGCGAAACAGTCGCTGGTGCTAAAACCCAATCACATATTTGTTTATTCTGATGTGTTTCAACAAGAGGAAAAGTTCTTACTTTTCCATTGAAGTCTCTACTAGCTACTAGTGCAAGTTCATGTTCAAAAGTTACCCAACATTCAACCAACCATTCTTCTGGGTTTGTTGATTTTATTAACTTCTCAAGTTCATTAAATCCATTGATAACTCTTGTACCTTTTCCGTCATATCCTCCTCTTGAAGCCTTTGCCATAAGAGGAAATTGCCAACCTATAGGTAGCTTAGAATTCGCTAATTGATTTGAACTAAGAGGTAGCCAACTTGGCCCTGGAATACTCAATTCACTAAGCAATGTTCTCTGTGAAATTTTATCGATCAAGGGAGACAAAGAAGTTAATGAAGGTAAAAAGAATGCTCCTTTTTTATCGAATGTATTTAATGCCTCAATATTAAGCCATTCATTTTCAAAAGTTACACATAGACACCTTTGGACTAACTTACTTATACCCTCAATATCGTCTGATTTAGCTAGGATATAATCTGTGGCTATAGCTACCGCAGGATCATCTTTAGTGCTTGTTTGAACAATAATTTCTATATCCCTGAGCTTAGCTGCTTCTCCAAGCATCTGAGCCAATTGTCCACCACCTACTACGCCTAATGGGCTGTCTGAACTTCCGATTGGATTCTTAGTAGCGATATTCATTTGGAATAAATCATTACTGATTACTAAGGGGAGAAACCTTCATAAACAAAAGCATTTCTGAGAAGTGCCGAATCATTACTATGAAGTTACTCGCTAAAATCGACATGAAGTAGAGAGCATAGGGATAAGAGTTTATAAGACCTCTCTCCTTATCTAATTTCAACAATGGGTTCAATACCTGTCCAGAATGAACTAATAGGCAGATTGCATACACTAAATTGAGAGTACTTCAGCTTCTGTAGTCCCAAGATGCAAAGTGAGACGAAAAGCCCTGCAATTTCATGTTTTCTATTGTGAAACGAGAAGCTCACAGGATTCCTATTGCATTAGAACACCAATCATATGAAGTAGTGATTGGTGGACAGGGCATAAAGGCCATTGGAGAAGAGCTTCTAATGATTGGTTTCAAAAAAGGACTGAAAATACTAGTCATTACTAATCCTGATGTAGCAGAACCATATAGCGAGTTATTCATAAAAAGTCTTAAAAAAAGTGGGTTTGTTCCTACACTTCTAGTCTTGGAAGCTGGAGAAGGACAAAAAAACCAAAAAAGCATAGGTCTAATACATGATGCAGCGTATTCATCAAAATTAGAAAGAGGTTCATTGATGATTGCTCTTGGTGGTGGGGTTATTGGCGATATGACTGGATTCGCTGCTGCAACTTGGTTAAGAGGTATCTCAGTAGTACAAGTACCGACAACACTTTTGGCAATGGTAGATGCATCCATAGGTGGGAAAACAGGAGTTAATCATCCTCAAGGTAAAAACCTAATTGGGGCTTTTCACCAACCAAAGCTGGTGCTAATCGACCCAGAAACACTCTCCACTTTGCCTACCAGAGAATTTAAAGCTGGTATGGCAGAAGTAATAAAATATGCCGTCATATTAGACCCAGAATTATTTAACTTACTTGAAGAATTATCAGACTTAACTAGCTTATCCAAGATAGGATCTCAAACCTTGGAGAAGATTCTTATACGATCAGCAAAAGCTAAAGCTAAAATAGTTGTTTTAGATGAACGGGAGGGAGGAATTAGAGCAATACTCAATTATGGCCATACATTTGGCCATGTTATTGAAACTCTATGTGGATATGGTACATGGCTGCATGGTGAAGCAGTAGCTATAGGTATGGTTGCAGTAGGCGAACTTGCATTGCAAAGAAAAAACTGGAAAAAAGAAGAAGCGGATAGGCAAAAGAGTTTACTTAAAAAGGCAGGTCTCCCTACAAAGTGGCCAAAACTAAATCTTGACGAAGTCATTAATACCCTCCATGGTGATAAAAAGGTAAAAGATGGTGTAATCAGATTTGTTATCGCCAATAAGATAGGAGAAGTAAAAGTTTATAATGATGTAACTAAAAATGAAATCATAAATTGCCTGTCCAAAGTTAATGAATAGGTTCTTCAAGAAATCTACTAAATAAGCATTGTTCTTCCTGTTGTATTTTTTCTAGATCTGATTTATAAAATGCTACCCATCTAAATTCCCCTAGGCCAGCAGGGTCTACCAGCCTGAGCAATGCTTCTCTTCTGTTAAGAGCCTCTCCAAGCCTATGATTTGGTAGTTCTTGAAGTGAATTTAGGCGGCCTGCCAAGCCCAAAGCTAATAAAGCTTGACCCTGGCGGACTTCACCAAGAAGATTCCATCCATTACAAGATGCATAATAATTAAGTGTATCTATACAAAGATGAGAAGTAAGATCTAAAAAGTCTTTTTCCAAGAGTAAATTTGAGCTAGCGATCTGATTTTGATAAGACATAAGAGTACCCTCATGTCTAGATGAACTGTAGAAACGAGATGCCTCTAATGCATAATCAATAATCAACAAAGGACCTTTCATCAAGGCTTGAGAGACCTTCTGAAGCCAAGGTGATATTTCTACATGCCATTCAGTAGTCCATCCATTTATTGCATTGTCAGGCGGTATTTTTAAGTTAATGGACTTACAAACTTGAGCAACCGATTTTTCAAGAGAGGAAGTCATAGGGAGACAACAATAATCCAAAGTAAATTGATTAGAATGGTCGGTGAGAAAAACACCTTGTCGAAAAAGGTTTTCATCTCGAAGAACTAATCTCTCTACTGGGAATGCATCGAGAACTTCATGAGCTATGACGACACCAAAGACTGGGTCATTAGCTAGTTGCTCTAGACTTCGCCAGTGAATTGAAAATTCTGAAAATCTAGATAAATATTCTATTTGACGTTTCTTCATGCCAAGATTTGGCTCAACTAATATAATCTCTATTCTTGAACATAAACCTGGAGATATATTCTCAAAAGCAATAATCAAATCTTCAATAAGTTTTCCCTCACCTGGTCCAATCTCAACGAGGGTCAATGGCAAGTTAGGAAGTCTTCTCTCACTCAATTGCTCAAACCATTCAACTAATTGAACTGCCAAAAGCTCTGCGAAATCACTGCTCAAAGAGGGTGAAGTAACAAAATCCCCCCCCTTACCTATGTTTATTTGGCCACTTGAATAGGCTCCATGGTCAAGATCATTTAGTACCAAATCCATGTAGTTGTAAAAACTTATAGCCCCACCGGCTTCTTTAAGTCGGTTAGCCAACCAAAGCGGACAATTCGCAGTGGAGCTATCCATCAGAGAGAATAATCATCACTAAGACAAAGCCATGGGTACTCATCAAGCCAAAAGAATCTTTTCAGGCATAGTCGCTTTAGTGCTTTGCCTCATCTTTTGCAGACCTGTGATGGCATATGACAATCCTTCATTATTACCTGAAAAGAACACACCTGTAATTGATCTAGCAAGAACCCTTAGTGAAAATCAAAGACTAAAGCTTGAAGATTCGCTTAATGAATATGAGGAAAAGACAGGATGGAAAATCAGAGTTCTTTCTCAATACGAGAGCACACCAGGATTAGCTGTTCGTAAATACTGGGGACTGGATGAAAGAAGTCTTTTGCTAGTGGCTGATCCACGAGGAGGAAACCTTTTAAATTTCAATGTAGGTGATGCCTTCTTCGCATTAATGCCACGTATCTTTTGGGTCGAATTACAAACAAGATATGGCAATCAATACTACGTAAAAGACCATGGCGAAGATGGTGCAATTCTTGATGCAATATCCTCGGTAAAGACTTGTCTCGATAGAGGAGGATGCCAAGTTGTTCCAGGTTTACCAAAAGAACAATGGCTTTGGACATTCTCAACCTCAATATTAGGCGGATTAATTGCTGGTTTTGCAGCATTCCCTAGGAATAAAGAACAAACAGTTGCTTGGGCCTGGTTGTTACTTTTATCGCCTCTTTGGGTAATGCTTTTTGGAGTATTTGGGATTGCTCCAGTAATAACTAGAACTAGCGATCTACTGCCAATAATTAGAAACTCCAGTGCTTTCATCGTCTCTCTGATTACTGCTTACATAGTTGCTCAGACTATCTTTAATAAAGAGCTTAATCCTGAATAAAAATTTAGCTTAAGCTATATCAAAGCCTGTTAAAAAGTTAATTTAATTATTGACTCCGCAGCACTCTTGGCTCCATTTGTATCCAGTTTGCCATTCTTTGAATTCTCAAGTTCCTCATCTAGTTTCCAATCAGCATTATCAAATTCCGATTGAGAAAGAATTTTATAATTACCATATAATTCAAGACCTCTAATCAATGTATCAGATTCTGCAAAATTATTTCGCTTGACAATATGAA
>QCRX01000039.1 GCA_003209275.1 Prochlorococcus sp. AG-463-P14 | reverse complement strand
TTCATTAAATATAATTATTCTATGGACTATCAGTAAAACACTCACAGGATCCCTTTTTGCCTATGCAGCCTTTGCAACAAGTATTTTAGTATTTGCTGGTAAAAACCTAGTCAAGATTGATTTTGATCAATTGCGCTATGAAGCTGATTTCAGATATGGACTAGTACATGTAAGAGATAACGCAGAATCTATAGCTTTTTACTCTGGGGAAAAACCTGAAAAAGTAGAGACGCAAAGACGATTAGGAGAAGTAGTTCGAAACTTTAATTTACTAATAATTTGGAGAGTAATTATAGATGTAATGCGAAGATCGATTAACTATGCAGGGAACTTCTTCCCATACTTGATCATGGCAGTTCCATACTTCGCTGGTGATATTGATTATGGAAGATTCATACAAGCAAGCTTCGCATTCAGTATGGTCGAAGGCTCTTTATTCTTTATAGTCAATCAAATTGAAGATCTAGCAAAGTTCACAGCTGGGATAAGTAGACTTGAAGGGTTCCAATCAAAAGTAGAGCAAGTTAGTAATAAATCAAATGAAAATAGTAAGATAATTATATCCGATCAGAATGCAATTCTAATACGCAATGCTGATCTGTACCCACCTGGCAGTCAAAAACCAATAATAGAAGATCTCAATCTGAGCATAGAGCCAAATGACAAGCTGCTTGTAGTAGGACCCTCAGGATGTGGCAAAACATCTTTATTAAGAATGATCAGTGGATTATGGCAACCAGAAAATGGCTTAATTGAAAAGCCAGAACTTGGGGAGTTATTATTTATTCCACAAAAACCCTATATGCTCTTAGGCTCACTCAGAGAGCAACTTTGTTATCCAACTGAAGAAGATAAATTTAGCAATGCTCAGCTCAAAGCAGTTCTTGAAGAAGTCAATCTAACTTCTCTTTTAAATCGTTATCCTGATTTTGATGTCAAGCAAGATTGGCCAAGAATTCTTTCCCTAGGAGAACAACAACGATTAGCCTTTGGAAGGTTGCTTTTAAATGCTCCTAGATTTGCCGTGCTTGATGAGGCAACAAGTGCACTAGATGTGAAAACAGAAAAGCATTTGTACCAACTTCTCAAAAAACGAGAACTTGCAGTAATAAGCGTTGGACATCGCCCAACCCTTATAGAATTCCACTCATCTGTCCTAGAACTTGCTGGAGACGGCAAATGGCGATTACTGCCAACCTCTAGCTATGACTTTGAACTATCTTGATTTAGCATTATGACTTCAACAAATCCAGAACCTTCCGAAAAAGAAGAAGATCAAGCATCTGCTCCTAATACAACTCCCTTAAATAGTGCAACAACAAATGATTTACCTCAATTTGGATGGAGTGCCTATGCAGAGCGAATAAACGGGCGTTTTGCAATGATTGGGTTTATAGCGATTTTACTAATCGAAGCTTTTAGCGGGCATACATTCTTAAGCTGGGCAGGCATTTTGCAATAGCTTCTTAAGTATCAACTAGATAATTTAATCAAATCAATATCCCATCGACCATCTCTACTAACTTGCACAGCTAATAACCTCCCGGAGCCATCAAGGCTGACTCTACGTGGGACTCCACGAGGACTCAATCTTAAAGTCTGTAATGTCCCTAAATTCCGCCTATAAAGCAATAATTCTGTTTGATCATCTCTTTGTCTAACAAAAGCCAATCTTTGACCATTCGCACTTACACTTACACTTATAGGTTGTGAATCAGACCTATTAATACCAGGCAATGAAACAACTCTCTTATTTTTTAAATCAATTAACTCTATTTTTTCTTTCCCATTACGATTAACTAGTGTAGCTAACCATTGAGTGCCAACAGAAGGTTCTCTATAACTACTTGAAGATCTGGAAATTAGATTATTCAATCTATAAGCACTTCTCATTTGACCTTTAGCACAACTTGCTAATGTCAAAACAAGAAGTAGCAATGAAAGAGTATTTAATTGCTTATAAATAATTGATGTTTTCATAAGCGAAAATCTAATTTCCAGAAAGTCTTTGATTGGGTTGATCAGGTTCAATTATTTCACTCAGATTAAATACTTCTATGCGCCATTTCCCATTCTCAGAAAGCTGCATTGCTAATTGACTTGCATCAGGAGATAAGCTCAGACGAACTGGGACTCTTTCTCCAGGTACTGGAAGTTTGTGGACTCTTCCAGTTAATTGATCTTCAATGATTGCTAGTCGTCGATTGCCTCTTTGAGTTATAACAGCGATATATCGACCATTCCAACTCAACGATGGTGAACTATGAGGTTGATGCCTAGACAAATATCGTAAAGGGAGAGAAGTTCCTTTGAGAAGATCCTGCAATTCAACTGATGAGCCATTTTTTTTATCAACTATCAAAGCAAGCTTATTTCCATTACCACTTAATGCTGGATCATGTTTACTAAGTTTTAGCAAGGAATTAGGCAATCGATCAACTTTACTCATGCATCCTGCAAGAGCAAAGCATCCAATCATCAAGTAAAGATGCTTCAATGTTATTAAAAAGAATCAATCATCAAAACGAGAACTGTTATCACGAGGCCTAGGATTTCTCTTTGAAGAATTTCTATTGCGCATAGAAGAGTCTGATGAAGGTCTAGAAGATGCTTGAGATTCAGAAGAAGGAGTTCTCAAACTTTTTGAAGAAGATCTAGGTCTTGCTGGAGAAAATGCAGCATCTTCTGGTTGAGAGTCAAGAGGCGATTTCTTTAAGCGTGGAGCTTCAGGATCCCTCGATGATGGATACCTAGACCTAGATGCAGTGTTACGAACAGGCCTAACAGAGTCATTGTCATTTGTCCTTCTACGAGCTGTTGTTTGATCCTTAGCTAAAGGTCTAGTACCTCTGCGTTGATCTTGTCTCACACTCCTACGTTCTCCAAAAGAAGAACGGGTATTAGCCTCATCATCATTTCCAAATCTAGCCATTCGTCTAGCTCTTTCTCGATTTTGGTCCCAAGAACTATCTTCTATATTATTTCTACCTCTTCGACTTGCAGCTTGTTCAGGGATAGCTGCTCTAGAAGTTCTCTTAGCACTATAAAAATCTTCCTCCTGACTGGAATCAGCCTCATTCTCTCTACTAACAAATCTTCTCCTAGAAATAGGAGATTCTTCAAACTGATCATAAGAATCATCCCAACCTCCTGCTAATCCACCGCTAGGCATGCGAGCAGGCGGTTGCTCATCATCAAAGTAAGAAGATCGTCGCGCTTGATCCGTAGCTATTCCTCTCAAGCGAACACTTTCATAGGCAAAAAATACTGTTGTGCCTGCTAAGAGGAACTGCCCAAATTGAAGGATGGGATCTAATCGCCACCCTTGAAAGAAAAGAATCCCTCCACAAAGCAAGCCTATCGCCGCAAAAAAAACGTCGTAATCACGAGCTAGCGCTGGCTTAAAAGACCGCATGAAATAAAGTCCTGCGCCACAAACGGCCAGGACGATGCCCACAATGCTGGCCCAATTGAGACTGGCATTGACCAATGTTGTACTCCCAAAACAGATCTAACTGGAGGCCGAGAATCAGCCTCAATGTCGTCAGTCTAGGAAGCAAGCAAGGCTTGACTAGCGACTAACGCTCTAATGCATCTTTTTGGCTAACCCACAGCAAGACAGTTGCTGCAGGTACAACAATGAGAACGGCTGCGCCAACAAGGCTTAGCAAAAGATTCACTGCAGAGGGTGTCATAACAACTGCTTAGAAGGTTCAAACCAACACAATCCTAAGGAAAAAGAGCGACTATCTACGATGAATGTCTAGATGCTTTGAGCTTTGTGATGCCTTTGCTAATAAAAGTGCTGCCAAGCATCCACCTTTTCTTGGGGATTCTTTTGGCTGGCTTAACCTTGGCTTTCCTAATGAGGATAGTGCTGACATGGTATCCACAAGTCCAGCTGGATAAAGGCCTATGGCCAATAATCATCTTTCCAACAGAACCCCTTTTGGTACTAACTCGCAAATTTGTAGCGCCAATTGGTGGAGTGGATATAACACC
The DNA here is from genome assembly GCA_003209275.1 of Prochlorococcus sp. AG-463-P14. Taxonomy (GTDB): domain Bacteria; phylum Cyanobacteriota; class Cyanobacteriia; order PCC-6307; family Cyanobiaceae; genus AG-463-P14. The sequence goes on along the minus strand of QCRX01000039.1, from coordinate 4,946 downwards.
TGTGATATGGGTTGGTCTGATCAGTCTTGCAAGAGAACTATTGGTAGGACAGCAAGGAATTCTGTCGCAAATCCTTAATCAAACACACTCTGTAGGCTGACTAGAAAATTAATTTGGCTTCAAATATTCAAGGAAGCATCTCTTGCTCGACAAATTTTGTATGAACATCTCCTCTAATGAACTCATCTCTACTCAGTAAGCCAAGGTGAAATTCAATTGTGGTGGGAATTCCTGTGACAGCACACTCATTCAAAGCTCTCTTCATTCTCGTTAATGCAGCATCTCTATCTTTTCCCCAAACAATCACTTTTCCAATTAAAGAATCGTAAAAAGGAGGTATGTCATAACCGGTATAAACATGACTATCCACTCTTACTCCAGGACCACCAGGAGGTAACCATCCAGTAATTCTTCCTGGTGAAGGTCGAAAGTTATGGGTTGAATCTTCCGCATTAATTCTGCATTCGATTGCATGGCCTCGGAGCTGAATATCATTTTGCGTCACGCTGATAGATTCTCCTCCCGCTATTCTTAATTGCTCTGCAATCAAATCAATCCCTGTAACCATCTCAGTGACTGGATGTTCAACCTGAATTCGAGTATTCATCTCCATAAAATAAAAGTCGCCATTACGGTCAAGTAAAAACTCAACTGTTCCAGCACCTTCATATTTAATACTTTTTGCAGCAGCTACAGCTGCCTCCCCCATACGAATTCTTAAGGCTGGATCTAAAGCTGGACTAGGAGATTCTTCTAACAATTTCTGATGTCGACGCTGTATAGAGCAATCTCTTTCTCCTAAATGGACAACATTGCCATTTCTATCAGCTAAAACTTGAACTTCTACATGCCGAGGGCGATCTATAAATTTCTCCATATAAAGGCCAGCATTCCCAAAAGCGGCTTCCGCCTCACCTTGTGCGGCTTTGAAAAGATTTTCTAATTGATCAGGGCTAGTAACCAAACGCATTCCACGTCCACCGCCACCTGCAGTGGCCTTAATCATGACCGGATAGCCCATCTCCTTGGCTAATAAATCTGCCTCTTCAGGACTAGCCAATAAGCCCTCACTACCAGGAACCGTAGGGACACCTACGGCTTGCATTGTTGATTTTGCTGTGGACTTATCTCCCATTGCCCTAATGGCATTGGGAGAAGGACCAACAAAAACAATTCCGTGATCGCGACAAATTTCTGCAAACCTGTCGTTTTCTGCCAAAAAGCCATATCCAGGATGAATAGCATCCACACCTCTAGAAGTTGCTGCAGCAAGAATGTTGGGAACATTCAAATAGCTTTTACTACTAGGAGCATCCCCTACACAAACTGCTTCATCTGCAAGCTGTACATGCAATGCAGTCCTGTCAACGGTGCTATAAACAGCCACCGTCGCAATACCTAACTCCCTGCAACTGCGAAGGATTCTTAGCGCAATCTCTCCACGATTGGCTATTAGCACTTTGCCTATTGGCATCAAGAAATATCCTGACTTAGGCGGATCGTATCAGCGGTCCTTTCCTACCTTAAGTAATAAAGTGCAGAAGGTTGACCGTTATGATCCAAAAGAGCTTGGTTCGAGAGACCAGGTTACTAACGCGGATGTGGTGGAATTGGTAGACACGCACGTCTAAGGAGCGTGTGGCTTCGGCCTTGCGAGTTCAAGTCTCGCCATCCGCATTCCTCACTTAAGACTTGACTTCTAAACCTCGAGTTGAAATAAAAAAAACTTCACTAGCGGTGGTTCTGATCTCAAATGGGCCAGGCGAAGTCGCAACTTGGGTAATGCCTCTTGCAGAAAAACTGCACTCAAAAATATTTATAAAACCAAGAGCATCAGACTCAAAAATCAGTCTCAGGCTTGTATTAGTCCCTTGTCCAAATGCCACTGGCAAGGAAAAAAACGCAGCAGAACGGTGGGGTCAGTTTGAACAAATAACGCAAGCCAAAGATTTCTGGAAACTTATACTCAATCCAAGCAAATATGGAGATTGGCCTGAAAAAGGGTTAGTAGTTTTTCTTGGAGGAGACCAATTTTGGAGTGTTCTACTAGCAGCAAGACTTGGGTATAAAAACATCACCTATGCAGAGTGGATAGCTAGATGGCCTTATTGGAATGATCGAATTGCAGCAATGTCACCAAAGGTAAGAAATCAATTACCTAAGAAGTTTAGAAATCGTTGCAAAGTTGTTGGAGATCTTATGGCTGATTTGCCTGAATTAGCAAAGGGTCAAGCAGCTTTGCCTCAAGGCAAGTGGGTAGCACTAATGCCTGGCTCCAAAAAAGCAAAGCTTCGTGTAGGCATGCCATTTTTTTTAGAGGTCGCAGATCGACTCGCGAAAGTATTGCCTGAATGTAATTTTCTTCTGCCTCTTGCTCCCACAACAAGCATCGCTGAAATTGAAAGTTTTTCGAGTTCTAGTAATTCAATTGCAAAAGAATATGAGTCATCAATTTCAACAATTAAACCATCATCTCTAGGTAATTTATATAGCAAATTAATTACCAATGCAGGTACAGAAATTCTTCTCCATAAAGAACATCCGGCTCATATTCAACTAAGTCAATGTGATTTAGCACTAACTACTGTGGGAGCAAATACAGCTGAGCTAGGAGCACTGGGAGTACCAATGATTGTAATTGTCCCCACGCAACATTTATCAGTAATGCAAGCTTGGGATGGATTTATAGGGTTACTAGCCAGACTTCCTGGCCTCAATTGGTGCATTGGGCTTCTAATTAGCCACTGGAAGCTAAAAAAACGTGGTTTTCTCGCTTGGCCAAACATTTCAGCAGGGCGAATGATTGTTCCTGAAAAAATTGGGAATCTTTTCCCCAAAGACATCGCGAAAGAAGCCTATGCATGGCTATCTTCCCCAGAACGCTTATCAGGGCAAAGAGACGATCTACGCACTTTAAGAGGACAGCCTGGTGCCAACGATTCATTATGCATAGAAATAATCGGACTGCTACCAGACTCTCTAGTTAATTACAAGCAAACAGACAGCCTTTAATATCGAATAACCAACTCAAGAACTATTTATAAATAGAGAATTTAAAAATTAAAATATGGATAAATCAATCAAAACTTATCCAATACAATAGTTAACTCACCATGGATCTTCAAGCTGATTTTTCCTAGAGCCCAATTGAGAGTTATCGACTGCTTTCTCTTCAGACTTATTTAACTCCAAGGGTTCAACATCTAAAAATTCATCAGAAGTTTGAGCAGGTCTACGAGCTGCAGGTCTTGGACTATCTTGCTCTTGATTATGTTGATAATCTGAAACTATCTCTTGAGATAATGGTTCTTTAAAGCCTGTATTCTGTCCTTGATAGTTAACATAAGTATTTTGAGAGGGTTCATTAGATTCATCTAAATAGCGACGTTGTTGATTAGTTGCTTCTATACCCTCATCTAACTCAACATATTCCAGTTCTTCTTCTTGCTGCAAAAGTTGATTAGTGGAAGCCTCAAGCATCCTTTGATCTTGTTCAAAAACTTCTCCAGAAGTCAACTGATTTTCCACCGGAACTAGGTTAACCCTGTATCGCTCTCTTTCTTGCTCTTCCCAGCTCGCGCCTCCTACTCCAAGCTTTTCAAGGAAACCACTATTTAACTGTTTTAATTTTTCTTCTGCACCTTCATAAACAATTATTCGATCAGCCCCACTACTAACAATCTCCTCTACAGGGATTTCCCAAGTGCTTAAAAGCCCTTCCCCAAGTAAAGGAACACCTAATGCACCCATTACCAAAGTAGTTAATTCACCTGTCTCAATATCAAAAGAAAATCCAAGTACTCTTCCAAGTTGTTGGCCAGATTCTGTGATTACTTGACAATTAATTATTCGACTGTATCGATCAGGAGTGAATCCTTCGCTCAAGGAATCAACTGAGTCAACAAGTATTACATCACCAACCTGACGAATACGATCAAGCGGCATCCAGCGCGGAAGACCAGGCAAGAATCTAGTTAAAGGATTATCCCTAAGTCCCAAAGCAATGACTTCGCGACGATCTATATCAACAACTACTTCTCCGACAACACCAAGAAGGCGTCCAGTATCCCTCGTAATTACCTGAGTTCCCATTAGCTCCGAACGCAACCAGAGCCGGTCGGAAGGGACTGTTTCCAGTGATTCGTTTTGGGATGGAGTATTTGTCAAACGCAGGCCTTCAAAATTGGAAGCATCAAGTTATTTTGACGCAAAGCCTAATTGAAGATGTTTTCAAGCGGCATTAGGCAAACCAACTACTTGTGTATGAGAACCTCTTGCCTGAGTCACTCCTATGGTGCGGCTAGAAGCTCCAATCATCGGTCTTCTGTGACTGACTACTAAAAATTGAGCCTCCTCAGCCTGACGAGCAATAAGTGCAGACAATCTCTCAACATTGACACCATCCAAAAAGCTATCAACTTCATCTAAAGCATAAAAAGGTGAGGGTCGAAAACGTTGCAAGGCAAAGAGAAAGCTCAAAGCAGTTAAAGACTTTTCTCCGCCTGACATCGCAGCAAGACGCCTTACTGCCTTGCCCTTGGGATGAGCCACTAAAGTTAATCCACCTTCTAGAGGGTCTTCGGAATTATCAAGCTGAAGGTGTCCATCTCCCTCAGAAAGACTTGCAAAAATTTCTCGAAAATGACCATCTACTGCCTGAAAAGCTTCCATAAATGCCTCTTGCCGCAAAGTTGCAACTGTTTCAATTCGAAGCAAAAGCTCTGATCGTTCTGCACTAAGAATATCTAGCCTTTCTACAAGATCAGAAAGACGTAGTTCCAATTTTTCTAATTCCTCTAACGCCAACATATTTACTGGCTCTAAGGCTTCCATGTCGTTTTGCAATTGCTGTAAACAAGATTGCAATGCTTCTAATCCCGCCTCCCTGAGTTCAATAGAAATATCTGGCAAAGGTTTAGGAAGTTGCTTTTCAAGTTCTTCCAACC
>QCRX01000038.1 GCA_003209275.1 Prochlorococcus sp. AG-463-P14 | reverse complement strand
TCCTTCGTGAAATTTTCTTCTTGAAGAATCAAGATTAGTTAGTTGTCCTTTTAAACGTAACAAATGAGCAAGTTCTTGTGTAACCGAATCATGAAAGTGTTTTGGTGATTCAATCTCCGTATACCAAAATTTAGGGCTAGATGGATCTAAACCTATTAGATTGATCGTCTCATAACCTAAGAAATAAGACAATGATAAAGCCCTAACCATTGAGCACCTAAAGTTCAGCAATGCATTAGGGGCATTAGTTCGATACGTTTTCAAATCTTTAAGTATTGTTTGATCATCACTTTCATTGATAAAATAATAAGGTAGAAAATAAGAATTTTTACAATTTATAAGTGGATTTATGTAAGGGTGAAGATCTAATTCGTTGTCTATTATCTTACGATTTGGGAACTGAGGATTCTCGATCACAGCTATTTCATCTCTTTTGCAAAGAAGTGATGTGATATGACTTTGAATTAGATAATCTAATACAACTAAATATTTTGAACCAACATTATCATCGAAGCCACCGTATGAAAATAATGGCTCATGAAAAATAAAGTTAGGGCTCAGTCTATAAGGAACTAAGCCAGCTGTGCCTATTAGGTCGGATCTTTCAAGAAGAGTTTTATCGGTTAAAGTATTCATTAAAGATGGTCCATTCCCGCAAATTGTTACTTCACATGATTTTTGAAAAGGTTTGATTATAGATATATCAACAACTGGCTTAGGCTCATGTGTATGCAGTCCTTCTAGGGTCTTGACATACTTAAGGTGTTTTTGAGAGGTTTCAGATGACATCTAATGGATATGTCAAAATTATGTAATAGTAATATGATAATTGATGGCTTGATAAAGTACTTGGCAAAATCAGAACTGACCTGAACTCATTACAAATAAATTTTACGGCCTTTATAGTATTGCCACCAGAGAACTCGTGGGGATATACTTGGAATGTATAATTAGTTACAGCCTTTCCCAATTAAAATATATTTGTCAGATCTATCAAGGCTTTCTTTTGGTTCCGTTAATATAAAGTCTTTAAAGATTGAATCAGCATATTCTTCGAGAAGACCTGACGCTAATTTACTTAGAAGATTATTGCTTCTCCTCATCTGCCATTCCCAATTTTCATCACGAAGCCAAATCTTAGGATTACGATGCTGGTCGATAATATAGTTAAATGAATTCTCTGTAATTCCTAACCACTCAAGAAAAAGTGGAAGGTTTAAAGGCTGTTTTTGGGAATATTTTAATGCCATCTTGATACCTTCTTCTCTACTCATTAAATTTAATCTTATATCTCTAGAGGCATGATCTATAACTTTTGAGTAACCATGTTTGAGTAGTTTTATATAATCATGTACATCAGAGTAATTCCAACAATCTATGTCGTTATAATTATCAAAAGTCCTATTTTGTAGAGCTGTCTCGTAACCATACTTTTTGATCATATCTTCATGTTGAGTCCTTGAATCCCAGCGTAAGTAATTATTTAAGTAAATACCTCTTACTCCTATCTTTTCTATCTCAAGATTATCTGGATAGATGTATGGTTCAACATCTTCTATGGATATTTCATCAAATTCGTTTATTAAGTCTTGGGCTTCATATCCCATTAGATCATGCTCTTTGCGGTATTTTCTGGTCATTTCTACCTCATCAAAATGACTAAACATTCCTACTTGATCCAATCCTTGATGTGCTCCCCAAATTATTAGTGGGATTTTTAACTTCACTGCCATCTGTACTGGATATACGGTTTGCCCAGCAAGGCAATGCCAGTAAATACTTCCAATTCTTCTAAGAGTCGAACGAGTCAATTTCTTAACAGTCTTGGGATTGACTGTTAAATTCATTATATCGCAGTCGAAGTTAATTCTTAAATTGGCTAAATTACGAATTCCAACGGAAGTATTATAGTGTTTGTTGTAGCTAACTAATAGAGGATTCATTTTGTATATATTTTTAACTACATGAACAGTAAAGTATGAGTCTCTTGCACCGCTTACAGGAATAATACAATCATAATTATTTCCGCTCTTATTTTTATAAGATTCCAGTATGTATTTTAGCTTCTCTCCTTTTTGGCTCCAGTTAATATTATCTTTTTCTTCATGTACCCTGCAGCCACTACATATTCCTTCGCTATCAAAAATAATGTTCAATGCATGGTTGCTAGGATAAAGACATCGCCTACATACTTGCATTAGATAACCTCTTTTTCGATTTTTTCAAATAACATCTTTTCCAATATTTTATCTGACTTTTTTTGAACTCTTCCTAACTCGCAAAAATTAGCTTCGTTATATGTATAAGTTGAATCATGTCGAATAGGATGATCTTTAAATGCAATAGATTTGATGATAGTTACACTGTGCTCAAAATAATTGAATAAATTAGCTGCTGCAACACCACTAACATTAGTTTTCGTTAAAACCTCAAGAAAATGTTTAGGCATACCTGCACCTCCACAGCAAATCAAGGGAATTGATATGCTATTAGCTATCATGTTAATTAGACTAATATCAAAACCTGTTTGAGAACCATCTAAGGTGATATTATTTAGGAAAATTTCGCCCGCGCCAATATCTTGAAGTTTTTTTGCAAAATCCGTAGGATTTATTGAAACACTTCTTTCTTTTATGTAGTTATATACGTAATACTCATTGTCTTCTTTTATTGCATCAATTGATGCGACGATGCATTGATTCCCAAAAACTTTAGCAGCTTGGGTTATAAACTTGTGATTATTGAATGTTGCTTGGTTTAAGGAGATCTTGTCTGCTCCACATTGCATTAATTGATGAATCTGATCAATGTTACTAACTCCGCCACCAACTGTTAAGGGTACAAGACACTTCTGAGCTACCTTAGAGACTAACGATAAATTAGGTCCAACCCCTTTTCTAGAAGCAGATATATCCAGCATAATTATTTCATCTACACCCCATTGATTCAAAAATTCTATAGCAATTTCTGGCTTCCCTAAAGGAAGATATCGAGAGAAGGATTTGCTTTGAACAGAGATATCCCCTTTCACTATTACTACTCCAATAATTCGTTTCTTTAACACAGCTCTATAGAGTCAAAAAATGAACGAAATAACTTAAGTCCAGATATTTGGCTTTTCTCTGGATGGAACTGAACTCCAAAGATATTATGATGGTTTATTGCTGCAGTTACCTCAATAGTGTAATTGCAAGAGGCAATTACAAAACGTTTGTCACATAGAAATTGATAACTGTGGTCAAAATAAAAATGAGGGGCTTTACCATGTTTTTTGAACAAGGGGCTTTCTCTATTGATTGCTAGATCATTCCATCCAACATGAGGTATCGCTATATGGGGAGGAAGTTTTAACTTTGTTACTTTGCCAGATATCCAACCCAAGCCTTGAAATTTCCCATTCTCTTCCGAATAGTCAGCCATTAATTGCATTCCTACACATATACCTAAAATAGGCTTTTTCTTTATTAAAACAGCATCATTTAGTATCGAGTGTAAGTTGTATCTATGCAAGTTATTTATGCATTCTTCGAATGCCCCTACGCCAGGTAAGATTAATGCATTTGCAGAACTTATATCAGAGATGGACCTAGATATCTTGATGTTTGTATAACCTAAAGTTTCCAAAGCCTTTAGAACAGAAAATACGTTACCTACGTCGTAATCTATGATTACTATGAAAGGTTGTTTCATAGACCGATGCCCACTTTAAACTTTCTTTTATATTGACCAGTTGATTCTATCTCAAATAAATTGGTATTTAAACCTTTCTCTTCTACTACTCTCCAGAATTCATCTAGATTGATTTGAATGAAGTCACAAAAACTTTTAATAAATTCTTCCGAACATTTACCATCGTATAACTCTACAATCTCGATCCCTTCTTCTCTCGTGATATTTCCATTCCTTATGTCATCATTTACATACTCGGTTGTTCTGCCAAATCCAAATTTGAAGTACTTAAGCATTTGATTCATTGGTGTCCAGTCTTCATCTAAAGCCATTACTCCCACGTGATCCCCCATCTCCCATGGCTTATTATTCCTTACGTCTAATCCTCTTAATGCAGAGTAGTTCCCATTGTTAATAAGAGACCAATCTTTCCAAAAGTAACCAAGAAATATCGTTCTTAGACCTGCCATTTTAACTTCATCTACTGAAGGAAACCTGTACTGAATAATTTCATTCTCTTGAAACCCATTCTCTGTAATCCAGCTAATATCACCTCTGTTTAAAGTATTCATATTTCTTAGATTATTCCCATCTGCCCCAGACTTACCCATAACACTACTTTCTCCAACTTGTAACGCAGAGTTTTCTCCCCACCATATCAGCGGTATCTGATATGTGATGGCAAACCTTGGAACGCTACTAAATAAAGCGAGTTCAGTTGATTTGAAAGGGTTTAAATATTTGTAAAAAGAAATATGCATAAGTTTTTTCCATGTTTCAGGTGCTGGATTAATTGATATACAATCAAAACCATGATTTATCAAATTTGATAAATTTTCAACGCCTCTATTTGTAACTTCCTGAGGTGGTGGAGAAAGGCATATTAACAAAGGATGCATCTTAAGATGTTCCTTGACAAATAAGGCTTGTCGAGTACTATCTTTCCCGCCTGACACTCCAATTATGCAGTCATAAGCTCCCTGTTTATTCTTTTTGCCAAAATCTACTATCTCTCTAAGTTCATTGTTGCGCCTATCCCAATCAACTAATTTAAGTGAATTATTGTAGTTGCAGGCCGGACATATACCTTTGATGAATTTTGTATTTGGCCTTGTATCAGGTTGTAGGCACTCAGCGCAGTAAATCACGCTACAAATTTGGAACCATAGCAATTAATTATACATCAATTAAATCCCAACATTCACAATTAATCCTATGGCAATATATTTGATGCGATTTTGATACTTATTTTGTTACTTTCTAAAGACACTATCTTGAATTTTATTGACTACCTCTAGTGTATTACACGCTTCTTAACTTTAGGATTGCTTTATCAGAATGATCCTTTGTACGTATTTCGGCCTTTTTACTTTTCATCCTTGGTTTAACATTGTACATAACTGAGTTAAAAAGTATAATCTTATATAAACACTAGAGGAACTATGGGTGCTTTTTTTATAGCAGAAATTGGAGTCAATCATTGCGGGTCGGAAGATATTGGGAAAACAATGATCAAGGCAGCCTCTAGAGGTGGTGCAAATGCCGCAAAGTTTCAAGCCTATACAGCAGATAAGATTGCAGCTAAGTACTCACCAGCGTATTGGGATTTATCTGAAGAGCCTACTGAGAGTCAATATGATCTTTTTAGGAAACATCAGATGAATAAGGTCGATTTTTATGAATCCATGGCTCAATGCTGCAAATCAAACAATATTGAGTTTATGTGCACTTTTTTTGATGTTGAAATCTTCCACGAACTAAAACATCTTGTAAAAACCCATAAGATAAGTTCTTCAGATTTAACTAACTATCAATTACTCTCTGTTGTAGCTAGTGATAATAAACCAATAATACTATCCACTGGAGCTGCAGATATTGACGAAGTTCAAAAAGCAGTGGACTTTCTTTTGGCAATTAATTCAGGTTTGAGAATTTCAATTTTGCATTGTGTTCTTAATTATCCATGCAAGCCTGAAAACTCTGCTCTAAATAGGCTTGAACAACTAAAATCTGTAAAAGGCATATATAATTACGGATATTCATGTCATGTAGCTGTACCAGAAGGTATTGATATATGCATAGCTGCACGATGTAAAGGTGTAGAAATAATTGAAAAGCATTTCACTTTATGCAATGGCTTTAGTGGTAACGATCATTATCATGCTTTTACATTCGAAAATCTAATTGAGTTTCGAAAAAGGGAACTTTTAATAGATGAAGCTTCCAATTATAAGCAGGAGGTTTTTTTATCTAATCAACAGAAAGCTATAGATAATGCATTGAGAAGTATCTACGCTAAGCGAGATATCAAGAAGGGATCTTTCTTGATAGAAGAAGACCTTATACCTTTAAGACCTAGAAGCTCTAAAGGTATCCCTGCTAATCTATTCTTTGATATAATTGGTAAACAGGTTAAATGCTCTATCAATAAAGGGCAACTACTAGAACTAAGCAGTATTTATTATGACGACTAAGCCAAGTATAAGTGTTATAGTACCAATGTTTAATTCTGTTGACTATATAGAGCGTTGTGTAAATTCAATTATTGATCAATCATTGCCAAGTTATAACTTTGACGTCATCATTGTTGATGATGCATCTATAGACACTTCCTCTAGGATTATAGAATCACTCTATTCTAAGTTTCCTAATATTCATCTTATACAACATGCAGAGAATAAAGGTGTTGCAGCCTCAAGAAATACAGGAATACTAGCTTCTAGCAGCAGGTATTTATATTTCTTGGACTCCGATGATTATATTCATCCTGATACTTTACTTATAATGTATAAAGCAATCGAACTTATGCCTCATTGTCAGTATTTATATTCTGATTATGTCTTTGTAGATAATAATGAACAGAAATCATCCCAGATTAATGCCAAAGAGTCGCCAATTGCATGTGCATCTTTGATCCGCAAGAGCTTATTTATTAAACTGGGCTTATATAAAGAAATGAGGATTGGAGAAGAAAAAGAACTATTTTCGAGGCTCAATGACAAAAATATAATCAAAGAACATATTCCTATTGCTTTATATAGATATAGACAGCATGACATGGGAATAACAGCCGACTTTAGAAAGCGAAGGTTGTATGATTCTTAAGAAAAATGATAGGCTGCTTTGTCCAAGTAAGACTTGACTCTAGGCGTCTTCCAGGAAAGGCTTTGCTCAAAATAACTGATGCTGGTGTCACATCAATAGAATTTTTACTAAACAGATTAGCTTCTCTGAGTGATTTGATGCCAGTTTATGTTTTAACAACTACAGATGCTTCAGAAAAACCTTTAGTTGATTTATTAGGTAGATTAGTATCTAATAAGATTATAAATGGATTTCATTGCGGATCAAAGAGTAATGTTAGGAAAAGATTTATAGACGCATCCGAAGAATATAGTATTTCAAAAATAGTCAGGGTTACTGGAGATAATCCTCTAACAAGCCTGGCTGCTATAAGAAAGCTATCAGCGATTATGATCAATTCGCCAACACATTACTTGACTTTTGACCGAAGATATATGCATGAAGGGCTTAACTCTGAGATCTTTACTTCTCAAACCCTTATCTCATCTGTAGACAGATTTAATTCTGAGAATGATCGAGAACATGTGACACCCTCTCTTAGACGTTACTCTCAACCTTTACCTTATTTACAATCAGGTTTGATTAATTCTTATAGATATCGATCAATTATCAAGAGATCCTTAACCATAGATACATTCGAAGAGTATACGAATGTCTATAAACTACTTAATTCATTAACTTCTTCAAAATTAGATCGCCTTATGAATGGATCTTTAGATATATATGATGTTTTCGATCCCCTCAAACTTCCATCAATGATTAGCAGGAAAGATCTTCATGTTGGCTATAATTAAAATTTATTTATATTGATTAATTCCTTTTACCCTCGTCAAACAAAATATTTGCAGCTTTTAAATCAAACTGCTTAGTCTATGAGTAAAGATGTGATAATTTTTTGCTAAATATTAGAAGTGGAGATTTTTTTGCATCTAGCTTTAGCTGTGTGAAATTTTTCGTGAAATTTAGACTCGAGCGCCTGATGGCTTCCAAAGGCTTACTGCTTAAGGAGCTCTCAAAACCTTGGTTGGGCCCAATCCTGTCCCTTGCGATTTTGCTTCTTTTAGGAGCATTGGGATATCGATTTGCCGAAGGATGGGACTGGGGAGATTCTCTTTGGATGGTGCTAATCACAATAAGCACTATTGGCTTTGGAGAAGTTGAACCTCTTAGTGCAGCAGGAAGAGTAGTCACAGTTTTAATTATTGGCGGTGGGCTTGTCGTGGTTCAATTGACTCTTAAACGAATACTGCAACTTTTTGAATCTGGATACTTTCGCAGAATGAGTGAGTTAAGGTTTCGTCGATTACTACGCAGCATGGAAGATCACGTAATACTTTGCGGCTTTGGTCGTATCGGCACTGAAATTGCCACTCAACTACATTCCGAGGGAGTTCAAGTTCTTATTGTTGAATCTGATCCTTCTCGTAAGATACTAGCTGAAGATAAAGGATTTAATGTTTTATTGGCAGATGCAACCTTAGATGAGACATTACTTTTAGCTGGAATAATTAAATGTAGAAGCCTTGTTGTCGCTTTGCCTAATGATGCAGCCAACCTGTATGTGGTTTTAAGTGCTAGAGGCCTTAGTCCTGAATGTCGATTAATATCTAGGGCTGAAAGTGAAGAAGCTGCTAACAAGCTTAAGTTGGCCGGAGCAAGTGTAGTTGTTAGTCCTTATGTTGCCGCTGGTCGAACAATGGCTGCAACCGCACTACGACCAATAGCAGTTGACTTCTTGGACTTGCTCGCAGGATCACAATGTGAAATTGAAGAATTCCTTTTAACTAGTGATTTAGATAAGTTTAAGGATTTCAAAAGTTGGAGTTTGTCAGAACTAGATTTAGGCCGCCAAAGCGGAGCAATGATATTAGCAATTCGCGATGATTTAGAACTCATAACTAATCCAGGAAGAGATGTAGCCTTAGCACCAGGACAAGCATTAATAGCATTAGGAAATAAGGAAGAGCTATCCAATTTAAAAAATCTACTTAGCAAGATATTGATTAATGTAGAAAAAATCAACTAAGATCATGAGATAATTATATAAAAGGTATTTAAATGCAACTTATTAGTGTTTTATTATCAATTTTTTTAGGCTTAAATCCTTCGTCTAGCTTTATTTGTGCAGATAACTCTTTAGATGTCAAAATCTACAATAATTTGAATGGTGATTATCAGATTGTAAATGATTTAGAGAAAATAGATCAAGGTGCGTTTGCTTTGATTAAATGGAAAGATACA
>QCRX01000037.1 GCA_003209275.1 Prochlorococcus sp. AG-463-P14 | reverse complement strand
CATTAAAATCAACATCCCATCCATCAGTAGTTCCATTCAGGGCTGCTTTCAAACCAAACAAGTCGGAAAAATTTGCAGCTGTATACTTTGTATTTTCATGAACAGCATTATCATTAGGGACATAACTATTTGTGCCTCCAATTAAGCTACGCTGAAAAAGAAACTGTGGTTGCAAACTCAAGGAGTAAGTATTCCCAAATTCCAATGGGTCAAAATTAAAGCCCACAAAGAATCCATCTCGATCTTTATTATCTATCCCAAAAACGATTCTACTTTTAGAGTCCTTATCTCTGATTGTTTTTTTTGTCAAATATGGTAATCGAATTTTTTCCTCTAATATGACTCTAGTTCTACTACTCTTAATTATCAAATCTCCTTTATCAGATTCTACAGCAATAACATCATACGCCTCTATTCTTGATTGCGTAGGAGTAAAAGGATCATTAGTAAAACTAATCCTATCTGAACTCCAGCCGTCTTGATTAAAGATTAATTTGTCTGCCTGAATCCTCCACCGAGTGATTGAACCTGAAATAAATTTACCAGCGCTAAAATCTTGCAAATTTCTTCTTAAATTTAAATTCTTCGAGGATCTTTGCGAGCTACCAAATGAAGCTTTAATTGAGATATTTTTAACTAAGCGAAGATTCTGGATTTTTTGCGAATCAGGGCTTTTATCAGAATTGTTATCTAGAGGGGCTGAATAGTCAGGTAGAGTAAAATTATCTTCCTTGCTTTTATTAAGATTTGGATTCAAAGATAAAGCATTAATTTTCTCTATTTCTTTTTGATTCAAGTCAATTACTCCATACACATCTTCCAAGTAAGCTTCCTTATTATTTAATTTGTATTTGAATGAAGTCGCCTGGAAGTGATGTCCTCCCTTTCGTAAAAAGCGAACCCTCCCTCTTGCATAAATAGTGTTATCAACTTCATCAAATTCAATACGATCTGCATTTAAAACAGAACCATCCAAAAAAGCTCTTGCATTACCTTGCGCAACAAAACGATTCTTCGATGAGTCGTAACTCTGAATTAAAGAACGAATTCTTAAATGGCTTGGAGGTTTTTTAAGTGATCCATCCTGCTGACTATTAACAACCAAGCGATTTTCACTCTTCTTCTGCACTATCTCTTTAGAAGAAGCCTGAATAAATTTATGGGAAGAGTTTATATAGTTTCTTTCAGACGCTATAAGCCCGCAAGGTGCGACTACTAGTCCCACTCCTAGTGAGGTGATCAATGGTGCAAATCTGATATGGGGGCCTATCGCCGCCAAAAGCTTTTATCGAAGGCTGGTGATCCTCCCACGAGAAATGAGTGCACTGGACTTTTCAAGACCAGTGCAAAGTTTGACTAGGGGGGTCTTACCCCAAAAACTCAGTCTTGAGGACTTTCGAGATCCTTTCTTGCTGGAGTCCGAGTTGGGTCACTAGCCATGAAACCAAACAGAAAGATCCCAACGAAGAAGAAGACGACCGTGTATACGGAAATCTTGAGGGCGAGCATGGATACCGACCACTTCTATATAAGCCACATCATCTTATGGGGGATTACCCCAAAAACTGCATCGAAAACGGCTTTACCCCCCTCCTATTGGGGTGGATTGAAATGTTTCTACGTCGCTTGAGGCCATTGAGAGCAGAATTACTCAATATTCCGTGAATCCTCCAGTCTTAATGGCCTGGACCTCCCAAAATCATCAATCACAAACCAATGGGAGCCGCTCATTAACTTCTTAGAGGAAGAGAAATCAGACAGCTTGAATTGAGCAAACTTCATAAAAAAGAGAATTTTGCATCAAATATCTCTATTAAGTACATCTCTGAAGGTGCATGCCCATACAATACTGAGATTCAATCATCAATTGAGACCCAAGCATCGTCATGGGACAAAAAACTGCTCTTGGAAGTCTTCTTAAATCCATTGGGAACTCTGGCCAAGGAAAAGTTGTACCTGGTTGGGGAGCCGTGCCAGTAATGGCATTTGTTGGCACTATGTTGCTTGTCTTCCTAGTAATCATGCTTCAGATCTACAACGAGTCATTACTAATCCAAGGCTTTTCCGTCGACTGGAATGGTGTTTGACTAAATAGTCTTTAGCTGAGAACACCTGAATCAATATGAATGTCTTTGGCATAGGTCTGCCCGAGATAGCCGTAATTGGTGCCTTGGCGCTTCTCGTTTTTGGTCCAAAACGACTTCCCGAGTTAGGGAAAACTCTTGGCAAGACTCTAAAAGGATTTCAAGCTGCTTCTTCTGAATTTGAACGCGAAATTCAGAAGGCTATGGCTGATTCGGAATCCTTAGAGGAGACCAATGAGTCAGATTTGTCTAGTGGTACCAACTATTCAGACAGGTCTGAGATAAATAATGATAATAATCAAAGTCCACCATCAAAGGAATGAATTCCGGAGATTTCCGGTTATTAATAGGTCTAGGGAATCCTGGAGCTACCTATAAATCTACGCGCCACAACATAGGATTTATGGCTCTTCAACAACTTGCCGAGAAGAAAGGCGTATCTTTTCGGCAACAAAAAAAGCTCCACGGACTATTAGCTGAAGTTAGAGAAGATAGCAACCTTATAAGGTTGCTCATGCCAGATACTTTTATGAATAATAGTGGCAGATCTATTAGAGCTGCATTGGATTGGTTTGATATAGAAATCAATCAAATCATTGTGCTCGTTGATGATCTGGATCTACCACTTGGCAAACTTAGATTAAGAGCACAAGGAAGTTCTGGAGGACATAATGGCTTAAAAAGTGCCATTGAACATTTAGGCACAGATAAATTCTGTAGACTCAGAATTGGTATTGGTAATCCAGAGTGCTTGCCAACTGAACGTAAAAGTAAGACCATTTCTCATGTTTTGGGAAACTTCACTCAGAAAGAATCCTCAATAGTCTCAGAAGTTCTTGATGAGGTCCTTCTAGGGCTTGATTTACTAACGAAACAAGGAATAGACCATGCAGGGAATCGACTCAATGCTTATACCCCAAAAGCATTGGAATAAAGAATGAACCGTTTACCAGTGACAACAGCCCATCTAAGGATCTTTCGTCAAAGTTTTTCTGATCAATTACTAAATGGGGAAGTATCAGCAGCTGGTTTTAATTGGGAATTCACTTGGTCATTCGGTCGCGGAGAATTAACCATCGAGCCCTCTCTAGGAAGAGCGCTTATTCAAGATGCACTAATGCGATTCCTTCTAAAAGCTGATTATGAACTTGAACCAGGCGGAGACTATATGTTCACAGTTAGAGCTAGGTTTTGAAGTTATGAGGACCAGGCCAACGAAATTTTTTCCCTAGATGGTCTTCTAGCAATAAAAGTGCTGCTACAGCATCTAGATCATGAGGTGGCAAGATTAATCCTCGGGGTATCAACCTTCGCCAAGTCATTGGAGGCCACAATTCCCAATATCTCTGCCTGGCTCTTAGGGTCGTACCTTTTTCTTCAACTACTTCCACAGGGAAGACTTTAATCAATGCCTCTTCCCAATATTTACTACTTGTTCCATTGCCAAGTACCAATCCTTTCAAAGGAGCTTGTTCATGCCAATAGATAATTAAATCAATTACAGAGCTTGCAGAAACAACTCTTCCCTCAAGAACCAACGAGGCGTCTGCATCAGTTAATACTAAACCACATTTATTTCTACCAGGATCTACTGCTACGACTCTATTCATAATTTATTAGAACCCTTCGAACTAGTTTTAGTTTTAATTTTTAATTCGACAGAAACATTATCCGACGTATCACTATTCCCAAGAGAAATCGCTTCAAGTTCAACAACACTTTTAGTCATTTTTATTAATTTCATCCCCAAATCATTGATTGAATTCGGATCAAACTCTAAAACAGTGCTAAGGGAACCTCGTCTCTTAACCTCAGCTAAAGTAGAAGCCAAAAGTAATCTAATTTTTTTTCTTATCAACCCAGATGTGAATTCATCTTCTTGGATAGTTGTTTGAGCCAAAACCTCGCCTTTTCTAACCAAAGTAAGGTTTGGCCGAACTTCAGGGAAGGCATAAACTACATTTTCACCTAACAAGAAATTAGCGGCTGAGCGAATATTTACAACCCAAGTCCCTTTCTTAGCGATAATCAATTTTAACCTCTCAACATCTTCTCTAGGCACTAGCAAAATTTGTCTATTTATTCTCTCTCCAGGCCTAACTCTCCTATAAGCCTCGAGGTTTGCTTCTTGAAGTAAACCATCAATTAATTTTCCAGATTGAGAGGCATTATCTAATTTGAATTTAGTTGTGGCTAACAATTGACCGCTTCTCAAAACTACATCTCCTCGTCGCAAAGCAATTAAATTATTCTCACGTTGTTTAAGTTCTTTTTCCGCAACCTTAATTTTGGATTGAAGATTATTTAATTCAAAAAGTCCAACTCTTAATTGTCTCGAAACCAACAACATCAAGCCCAAAGAAAGTGCACTAATTAAGCTCCCAGTAAGAACTGTGATTAGCACAGCTGTACTTCGAGGTCTCAAATTAAATATGCTCAAACGAGCCTTACCGACTCGACTACCTAGCCGATCACCAAGAGTGGAAAGAACTCCACCAAGAAATAACAACGAAATTATCAGTATCCAACCTGTCACAACAAAATGCGAAAATAGAAAATAATGGGAATTGGACTAACCCATTTTTCAAACCTAGGTCAAGCAGAAAAATTAGTTAAAACGCTTAGCAAGAGCTATAGGGTCTAAGACCGTTATTTTTTTACGGTCAATATGCACCAAGCCTGAATTGCGAAGATCTCCCAAGAGACGAGTAATGGTAACTCGAGTCGAGCCTATTGCTTCAGCAATACCTTGGTGAGAAAGTCTTAAATCAATAGTTATTCCTTTTTCGCCTGGGACCCCGAAATCCCTGCATAAGACTAAAAGGAAGCTAACCAAGCGAGATGACATGTCTCGATGTGTCAGAGTTTCAATCATCGTTTCAGTTTGCAATATCCGACTAGATAGACCTTGCAAGAGAAGAAGTCCAACACTTGGAGCCTCTTCTATTGCTTGGCGAACAGAAGCTGCTGGAGCGGTAATCATTTCTACTCTTGTAAAAGCTACAGCGTGATAGAAACGGTCTGAACGGTTACCTGTAAGCAAAGAAAGAACCCCAAACAGGCTATTTTCACGAAGCAAAGCAACAGTTATTTCTTCACCAGATTCATAGACTCTAGAGAGCTTTACCGCTCCTCGACGAATCAAATAAACCTTTTCTGCAGGATCACCAGGGAAAAATATCGTTTTAGCCCTATCAACAAGTTCTGTATTCGCACCTTCAAGAGATCGAATTACATCGTGAAGTGTTCTAGAGCTAGTTACATGATCATTATTCACATTTGATGAACCTTGTTCATAGGGTTTTTGTGCGAAACGACTAAAGCCGCGAATTACCCCAACCATTAAGGCGAAGCAGATTTGTGGACGCTAAGGAGAGCTGCAAAATCTCCTTGTAGCAATAGCGACCTTTTTAGAGTTTTTGATTCAAGATCAAACGTTGCGCTTCATGCAAACTCTTTAATCCAGGCTCAGCAAAGTCAAGAAGATCATTAAGTTTTTCCCTGCTAAACGGAGCTCCTTCAGCAGTCCCTTGAATTTCTAAAAACCTCCCATCAGAATCCATCACTACGTTGAGATCTACATCAGCAGATGAATCTTCGCTGTAATCCAGATCAAGCAATGGTGATCCACTCTTCAATCCAACTGATACTGCCGCAACCTGACCTTTAACTGGGTGATTAGTAAGCAAGCCCTTATCTAACAAGCGATCACATCCTCTGAACAGAGCGATCCAAGCTCCTGTAATTGCTGCAGTGCGTGTTCCAGCATCAGCCTGAATCACATCACAATCTATGAGCAAGGTTCTTTCTCCCAATGCAGACATATCTAAAACTGCACGCAAGCTTCTCCCTATAAGTCGCTGAATTTCTTGCGTTCTGCCTGAAAGCTTTAGCAATTCTCTTTTTTGCCTCTTTGGAGTAGAACCAGGCAACAAGCGATACTCGGCACTCAGCCAACCTTGCCCCTGGCCTTCCCTCCATTGTGGAATTCGTTCATCAAGAGAAAGGCTACAGATCACAGATGTTCTGCCTGTACGGATAATTACCGAGCTGAGTGCAAAACCCATTGGATCCCAAGAAATCTCAAATGGCCTCAGCTCATTTGCTTTTCGTCCATCAGAACGTAGTGGGGCGGCGGAAGTCATGAAAACTCTGGGTGATTAAATTTCTGGACTTTTAGAAGAGCTTGAGAAACACTATAGATAGTGTCAAAAACCTTGTTTAGATGAATCTCACCGCTAGATTTAAAGCACTGGTTCTTTTTCGTTCTTGAGATATTGATGACTGCAAGCCCGAGTTCAGACAAAAAGCTAATTGATTCCAAGGCTTCTGGGCTAAGAGCTATTGCGCTGGCTCCAGAAAGGACTCATCTAAAGTTAGTGGTCCCAGAGGGTCAGCTAAAAGTTCATTCAGCTCCATATAGAGGAAGTTTTTCTAATGTGCTCAGCGAAGCACTAAGAGCAGCTGGACTAGGTAGTCAAGTGTTGGTCATCCAATTCCTCAAAGGAGGGGTTAAACAAGGGCCAAAAGACATTGTGCGCCTTTGCGGAAGACTCGAATGGCTCAGACCAGCTATACCCGACTGCATCACAGAGGAAAACGCCAAGCCGCTATTAGATCAAAAAGAATTTGGGCCAGAAAAAGCTATTCAAGCCATCTGGGGTATTTGCAAAGAATATCTTTTGAATGGTGACATTAATCAACTGGTCTTAGACGAAATTGGACTAGCCACAAAATTGGGCTATATCGATAAAGAAGATTTAATCTCAACGCTTGAACATCGACCAAAAGGAATGGATGTAATCCTTACTGGGCCTTCAATTCCATCAGAAATTATTGATATGGCAGACCAAGTCACCGAATTACGCTGTGGTTTCTAATGCTTAAAAACGATCGCTGGATAACAGAACAAGCAGCTAAAGGAATGCTTGAACCTTTCCAGAAAGGTCTCATACGTCACCTTGAGCCTGGATCAAAGACCAAACCAGTTCTTAGCTTCGGATGTTCGTCCTACGGATATGACCTCCGACTGTCCTCAAAAGAATTTCTAATTTTCCGACATGTTCCTGGGACTGTAATGAACCCCAAACGATTTAATCCTGCGAACTTAGAGTCAACTCCCCTTCATAAAGATGAAGATGGTGAATATTTCATACTTCCCGCACATTCCTATGGGCTTGGCGTAGCACTAGAGAAGATGAAAGTACCTAAAAACATTACTGTTATATGCCTTGGTAAAAGCACATATGCTCGACTTGGGATCATTGTTAATACAACACCAGCAGAAGCCAGTTGGGAAGGCCATCTAACACTTGAGTTCAGCAATAGTTCAGGAGCTGATTGCCGGATATATGCAAATGAAGGGATCTGCCAATTACTTTTCTTTGAAGGAGATCCATGTGATACAACTTATAGCGATAGAAAAGGTAAATATCAGCATCAACCTGAACGCGTAACTCTCGCAAAAATTTAAAAATGAGCAAAGTAAAATTAATATCTGCAACCCCTAATGCAGAAAGAACAATGGCATATGTTGCCAGGGTTAGCAACCCTAAAAATCAAGACAACGAAAATTTCAGCAACCTTCTTAAATACTGCATCAAACATGAGCATTGGAGTGTATTTGAACAGGCATATATGACTCTAGAAATAGAAACAACTCGCGGAATTGCAGCACAAATACTCCGTCATAGATCATTCACTTTCCAAGAATTCTCGCAACGATATGCTGATAGCACTCAACTTGGCGAAATTGCACTACCTCAACTTCGCAGACAAGATGAGAAGAATAGACAAAATTCTATTGATGACATATCACCTGAATTAGAAAAATATTTTCATAAAAGAATTAAAGAACATTTTGCGAAATCTACTCAGCTCTACGAAGATCTACTTAAAGAAGGTATAGCAAAAGAATGCGCGAGATTCGTTCTTCCACTCGCAACTCCAACAAGAATATACATGACAGGATCATGTCGTTCCTGGATTCATTATATAAGGCTAAGGACAGGCCATGGAACTCAAAATGAACACATGGAAATAGCAAATCAATGTAAAAATATCTTTCTTACTGAATACCCAATAGTTTCGACTTCTCTTGAGTGGGATCAATCATGACTCCTTGGACCAATTGACACTTTAGACTTAATATTTTCTTTCAAGCTATTAGATGAAATACTTAAATCACTAATCTTAGAATCGATTCCTAGGTCTGGAAGAATTTGATTTTTTTGAACAGCTTCAAACATTCTTTGCAATTCACTTTCTGACTGTAGGCCAATTGACTTTCCTATGGGATTTGAATCCGAGTCAAAAAAGTTCAACTGAGGAATTCCTTTTACCTCATATTTATCAATTAAGTCTTGCCAGCGAATATTATCAACATTTAGTAAAACAATATCAACTTTACTATCCATTTGCTTTTCTATTTTGATCATGCTGGGAGCCATCTCACGGCACACTTCGCACCAATCCGCATAAAATTCAATCACTGTTGGGAGACCATTTGCTAAGGCAATATCTGGCTCAAGAGATTTTCGCGCCAAAACATCTAATGGGTCATTCGAACGAAGCCCACCTCGAAGAAAGAAAAGTAAAATAGCCAAGACAAAAGAAGATATCAATAAAACTACCCTTTGCCAATAGAATAATGAAGGAGGATTAGAATCGTTAGTCATAAGCAAATAGATCTGAAAACCATATCTTGAGCTTTATTTTAATCAAATAAACTTGTCTATGGAACTCAATATATTGAAGAAATATGAATCTCAATGGCAACAAATTCTCACCAACATTTCTCCTCCAGTTCAACTAACCCAAAAAATTGCCTATCAATCTCTTTGAATATGTAGCAGGTTCTGAGGAGAAGATCGTTTAACTGATAATTCAGATTTATTAATAATTCCCATTCAACTTACTCCAAAAATAA
>QCRX01000036.1 GCA_003209275.1 Prochlorococcus sp. AG-463-P14 | reverse complement strand
AATTGCTCGCTAGTAATTGATTCAGACAGATTCATTCGAGCTCGCGAGGCAACTAAAACTGTCACGGCGATGTATTCATTAGTTGCATCTGCAGCCCCAGATTTACTTCCAGTATTGAGATCTGTTCGAATTTCGCCTGACACATTAGAAGTGACCTCAGAAGTTAGCTTGCTTCGTTCTGTCATTGAAAGACGATTGAAAGTTGACTCCGCTGAATTAAAAGGCACAGTCCCAGCTTCTAAATTTGCGTAAACCCACAATTCTGGTTGTCTTAGCAGAGAAAGAGTTGTTTCTTGAAGGGCTACTTGTAAGCCTGAGGAAGTACTTGTTGATGCTGATGAAGCAAGATTTCTTAAGTCTTCTTGTAGAGATTTAGCACTTGCTAAAAGTCCTATTTGGACCTGAACAATAGAGACCGGACCAACGGAAGGTTCAACTCTATTTATAGGGCTATTGCTTGAGTAGTTGCCTGCCCCCTTGACGGCATTAATTATTACGCCTGCTATAGCCGTAAGAATTAAAAAACCGAATAAACCTCCTCCTCCGAATCCAAATATGGGGAGTAGGAATGGAAAACCAATTCCGCCGCCGCGGTATCCACCTCCATAACCTCCATAACCTCCATAACCCCCTCCTCCATATCCTCTGGTTCGGGGCATAGATGGTGCACGGAAGCTTCCACCTCCAATGCGCCCACCACTGGCCGCATTGGCTGGTTGCTGATGAATAAGCATCAAACATCCAATCAGGGAGGGGAGTATTAAGGACACAACCAAGCGTTTGATTGAGTGCTTTGAAAAAAGAGTTAGAAATTTGGCCAATTACTTATTGGCAATTGAGCTAACTCTAGGAACCTCCTCCCACAATCGTCACAATTTCTAGTGTGTCCTCATCTTTTACTTCCTGGTCATTCCATTTCCTTGGATTTAAAATGACACCATTAAATTCCACTACGACTAGAAGTGGATTGTGGCCTAGAAGTTTTAGAACATTTGCCAAAGTTGGAGGTGTGGGACTCGGGTTGATCTTTTTAACCTCACCATTTACTTTGATTTGCATTGCAGACCTTTTAATAGTTCAAGACTCGCTTGAGAGGTGTCCTCAGCATTCATGATGGCTCCTAATACAGCAATCCTTTTAGCTCCAGCCAAACAAACTTCATTTAGATTTGAGTTATTGATACCACCAATGGCAAACCAAGGTAATTGAGCCTTGTGCACGGCCTCGTGAATAAATTTGGTGCTGACTGGTTTTAGTTCAGGTTTTGAGGGTGTCGCAAAAATAGGCCCTACTCCTAAATAGTTGCACCCTTCATCTTCTGCAGCTTTTATTTGATTAAGAGAGTGAGTACTTCTGCCAATTAAATATTCATTTCCTAGAAGTTTTCTCGCAACTTTGGTAGGTAAGTCATTTTGACCTAAGTGAACACCATCAGCATTAACTGCAAGAGTTAAGTCGATTCGATCATTAATAATAAATAGTGATTCATGCTGCTTGCAAATATTTGCAAGTTCTTTTGCTTGTAAAAAATTGTCGATATCAGCACCTTTCTTACTTCGAAATTGGACCATTTTTACTCCTGAAGTAAGCGCTTTAGCAACTTTTCTTATTAAATCTTTTTGGGGTGATGTTATTAGACAAAGACTACATTGTTGAAGTTTCTCTTGGCGTCTCATCGAAATAGATGCTTTCAGTATTTTGACTTCTAATTCATAGAGCCCGTATCTTATTAGGGCTGCATTCTTAGATAAATCAGGGTCAGGTTCTCTGCTGAATTCTTCTAATACTCTTAGAGCTTCTTGAACTCGAGCGCAGTTCGCTGAAATTATTTCCAAGGGAGAGTGTCTTCCTTTTTGGGCTGGATGGCTTAGCCCTATTCCTTGGTCTTTATCTATAGATCTAGCTTGTTTGTAGATATCGTGATGATGTCTACCAAGTCTTTGTCTCCAGTCCTTGAGAGATATCACAAAGTCTTCAGAATCTAGGGCGAATCGACACCAGTCTTCTACAACCCGAAGCCCTTCTCTGGCTCTATCAAGGTTGGCATCTATCAGCTGTGCAACACGTGGATCCATTAGAGGGGCGACAGACATCAATTTCGTGCCAGTCTTGGCAGGATCGCATGATTGGTGGCCCATGGATAACAGTGGCTTAGATAGCACGATGAATGTCCTTGTCTGGGGAGTCCTTTTGTTAGGGGGTATAGGAGTTTTTATCGTATGGGGTTTAGCTAATGCATATCCTCCTGGTGTCTAAATCAGTTGTTGGGTGAACTTATTGCAAGCTTGAGCGAGCAAGTTCGGCATCTAATCCAATTTGCTTGCTAAGAGAAGTTAGGTCTTTAAATCTTTTTTGCCCTCTAATTCTCTTTACAGGTTGAATAACTAGTACATCTCCTTGAAGATTTATATTTTGATCAAGTAGATGTACTTCTACTGCTGATGGGGATGTTGGATCCACAGTGGGTTGTGGACCTAAATTCATAACTGCCTTTGATCTTTTATTAGAGTCGTTTATCCAGGCCCATGCAGAGTAAACTCCAATACCAGGGAGAAATTTACGTCCGTCAATTTGTAAATTTGCTGTAGGCCAACCCAACCCCTTACCAATTCCGCGACCTTTGACAACTCTTCCACGAAATTTGTAAGGGCGTCCCATGAGATTTTCTGCGTTAATTAGATCTCCTTCTTGAAGTGCTGAGCGTATTCTGCTGCTACTCATTCGTCCTTTACTGTCTTCAATTATCTCTTGGATGCAAACCTGCACTCCTGATTTTTGAGCGAGTTCTTTTAATTTAAAAGCATCCCCTTCACGATTGCGCCCAAAACGAAAATTTTCTCCTATACAAATTCGCTTAGCGTTGAGAGTTTGCAGAAGCATTTGATCAACAAATTGTTCTGCAGTGAAAGCAGCTAAAGAGTGATCAAATGGAATTAGTACAAGCTGCTCAACACCAAGAGGTACTAGAAGAGAGGTCTTTTCGGAAGGGAGATCAAGCCTTAAACGAGATTCACCGTAAAGAATTTCTCGCGGATGAGGCCAAAAGCTAACGACAGTAGGCACTCCAGGCGCATTGTTCTCCATCGCAGTAATTACACGGCGATGACCGGCATGAAGGCCGTCGAAACTTCCAAGGGCAATGGAGGTTGGAAGTCGTGCCTGCTTAGGAGAGCAGAGTGGAATCAAGGGAGACGTGCACAATGTGCGATTAGATGGCAAGTTTGAACGAACGTCGCATTCTTTCGGATGGCAGACCAACTTGATTTTCAGTTGCTTTCTTTAGGGATGCGGCGAATGGGTTGGATTCGCTTTTGGATTCAGGCAGTTCTTGGAGTTGTGGTTGTTGGAGTGTTGCTTTTCAACAACATTGGTAGCAGCATTGCTAGAAACTCCGAGCGGGCATTAGGCCTAGGCCCAGGATTGTCACTTACTACTCTGGCGTTTGTTTTCTTGCTTTATAGCCTATGGCAGGGTTGGTTAATAGTTCGCACTGCTAGAGCTCTTGACAGTTCGGTAAGACCAACAAGGGGAGAAACCAGTCGATTGCTTAAACGAGGATTGATAGCAGATCTTTTGGGATTGGTTTTTGCTTCGGTTGGATATCAGTCCTTGGCTGGGGCTCTTTTTGTACAGGCATCAATGCAGGCTCCTGGTATATCAATTGGTGCAGGGCTTAGATCGATGGAAAATTATCCAATCACTTCTTTAGAAATGCTTTCTGTTCTGAGTAACACACAGGTTTTGTTTGCTCATGTAATTGGTCTGATCTTTTCTCTATGGTTGCTTCAGAGGATTTATCGAACTGTTTGATTGGCGATTTTGATCTCTGGAAGCTTAGAAATTGAACCTCGCCAAAATAAATCTGGTTGGATAGGTGTTAAAGAAGGTCCATGTGAATCAATTTGCGCTACATCACTAGGCCAACTATCTGGTCCATCACCAGATGATTCCAAGTCTTTCACTGCTTCTCCAGCGAGCCAAAAGTATGTATTACCTCGAGGATCTAAACGCCGACTGAATTGTTCTTCATAATTACGAACAGAAAGGCGAGTCCATCGCAAGGGAGCCATATTTTGTTTTTCACATGGAGGAATGTTGAGATTGAGTAACAAGTTTTTAGGCCATTTCTTCAAAAGAGAATCTTCAGCAATATCCATAGCAAGCTCTCCTGCGAATTTGAAGTTTCGCCATTGGAAGCAAGCAATACTGACTGCTAATGATGGCAAACCTTCAAGCGTCCCTTCTAGTGCTGCGGCAACAGTTCCAGAGCAAAAAATATCTGTGCCCAAGTTTGGACCATGATTAATCCCAGACAAGATCAGATCTGGTTTTTCAGGGAGTAATTCAAAAAGTGCAAGCTTTATACAGTCCGCTGGAGTGCCACTACAGCCCCAAGCAGTAACGCCAGGCACGAATAATTCATCTGCTCTTTCGGCCCTGATTGGAGCCTGAAGCGTAAGGCCATGCCCAGTTGCGGAACGTTCTTGATCAGGACAGACAACTGTTACTTTGTGTCCCCGTCCAGCTGCTTCTGCAGCTAGGGATCGAATGCCCTCTGCGAATACTCCGTCATCATTACTTATGAGAATTCTCAAAGGATTCATGTTTTAAGGGGCCTGGAAGTCCTCATAGATACCTAGACATGATGGCTGTTTAAAGTCGGTAGTGAAAATTTTCTTACTTTGATTGCCAAAGTGACTCTTAAGCAGCTCACTCTTGAACTTGATCAGCTAGAGGCAGAGGCTTCTAAAGCTATTGCTTCAGCAACTGATGAATCTTCATTGGAGCAAATCCGAGTGAGTTTGCTTGGGAAGAAAGGTCGGGTATCGGCTGTGCTTTCTTCTATGGGAAAGATTCCAGGTAATGAGCGCCCACTGATTGGTCAGAGAGCAAACTTGCTTAAAGCTCAATTACAAGGACTTCTTGAAGGACGTTTAAGGGATTTGAAATCAGCCGCAATGGCTGATTTGTTGATTGGTGAGACTATTGATGTGACATCACCTCCAACTGGTGTGCTTGTAGGTCATCGCCATCCGTTGGTGTCCACTACAGAAAAAATTGTGGATTTGTTTTGTGGTCTTGGTTATGAAGTTGTTCAAGGACCGGAGGTGGAAAATGATTATTACAACTTTTCGGCTTTAAATATTCCCGAAGATCATCCAGCAAGAGATATGCAGGATACGTTCTATCTAGGAGGAAATTTGCTTCTTAGAACACATACTTCCCCTGTTCAAATTAGATATTTGGAGAACTATCAACCTCCAGTTCGAATAGTTTCTCCAGGAAGAGTTTTTCGTCGAGATGCTGCTGACGCAACTCATTCCCCAGTTTTTCATCAAGTTGAAGTTTTAGCTATTGATCAAGGATTGAACTTTAGTCATTTAAGAGGGACTGTTATGGCCTTTTTAAATTCATTCTTTGGAGATTTGCCGGTACGTTTTAGAGCAAGTTATTTCCCCTTTACAGAACCTTCTGCAGAGGTTGATGTTCAGTGGCGTGGGCGCTGGTTAGAAGTTATGGGCTGTGGAATGGTTGATCCTGCTGTCCTTGAGGGCTTAGGGCTTGATCCTGAGCATTGGAGTGGGTTTGCGGCAGGACTTGGTGTTGAACGATTTTGTATGGTTCGGCATGAAATTGATGATATTCGAAGGCTCTATAACAGCGATTTGAGATTCTTGGAGCAGTTTTAATTGATTTAGCTTGGTCGTTGTTGGTTTGCTCAATGTGACCTCTTTTGGGCCAAAAGTACCCACTTTTATTAAAGTAAGGGCGTACTTTGTATAAGTCGGTCGGTGCCCCGAGTCGGACTGATCGTCAATGACGGCAAGGAGCTTGCTGTAAAGACTGCTCTTATTATTCAAGAAAGGCTTGAAAAGGCTGGTCACAAGGTGGTTCGTGCAAGTAGTTCAGGTGGAATGGTTGGTTTTGCGAATCCAGATCAGCACATGCGAATGCTTGGTTACAACGCATGTGTCCCTGATGGATTTGACTCCTCTATGACCCTTGCAATTGTGCTTGGAGGAGACGGCACTGTACTTTCTGCTGCACGCCAAACAGCCCCTGTTCAAGTTCCAATTCTTACGATTAACACTGGTCACCTTGGCTTCCTTGCCGAGGCCTATTTGGCTGATCTTGATGGAGCCCTTGAACAAGTGCTCTCAAGTCAGTGGAACATCGAAGAAAGGAGAAGTTTGGTCGTGAGCGTAATGCGAGGTGATCAGCGTAGATGGGAGGCACTTTGTCTCAATGAAATGGCCTTGCATCGTGAACCTTTAACAAGTATGTGCCATTTCGAGATATCTATTGGTAGACATGCTCCTGTGGATATCTCCGCAGATGGAGTCATTCTGTCAACTCCTACTGGTTCTACTGCTTATGCTTTAAGTGCTGGGGGTCCAGTTATTACTCCTGATTGCCCTGTCCTTCAGTTGACTCCAATAGCTCCACATTCACTTGCTTCTAGAGCTCTTGTTTTCAATGACGAAGAACCAGTTACTGTTTTTCCGGCTACTCCAGAGAGATTGATGATGGTTGTTGATGGAAGTGCAGGATGTTATATCTGGCCAGAGGACAGAGTTCTGATTCGTAGAAGTGATCATCCAGTGAAGTTTGTAAGACTTTCAGATCATGAATTTTTCCAGGTTCTTCGTAATAAGTTGGGTTGGGGTTTGCCTCATATAGCTAAACCTGAAAGGGCTGCAGATTATTGATTTGTTTGTTGCTTCTAAACTCTTGATAAGGTTACTTAATAATTAATTTCTTGGAATAAGTGTTTTATTTGCTTGACTACTTCATTGAAACAAAATGGTATTATTTCCCCAAGCCTTTGGCATGATGGGAAAATTAATCTAGGTTTTTTGTCCCTTTAAAAATAAATACAGGGTTCGCAGGGTCTAAACGCGTTTTGTCCCCAATAGGAATCCCTTTCCAGGATTGATGTTGGCTAATTCTTATAGAAAATCCTGAGGTCTGAAATATTTCCTTAAGCTCTGATATGGATTCGATTGTTGCTAATGGAATTACAACTATACCTCCTGGAATAAGTGTTTTTATAACGTACTCTATTATTTTTTTTCGGTTAATACCACCACCTATTACAACTCTATTTGGCGTAATTAGATTTTTAGGTATTTCCCCGCTATTTATTATACTTAAGGCCTCCGCTTCTAAGATAGAAGAAGGATATACCTCTAAAAGTTTTGCATTTGATTCTATTATCTTTTTACTCCCTAAATATTTTTCTATGGCCATGAGTTCTAATTTTGGTCTGATTCTTAGGGCTTCTAGACCAATACTTCCAACTCCAGCCCCTATGTCCCACAAGACTCCTTGGTCAGGGAGATTGAGGTCTGCAAGAATTTGAACCCTTAATTCTCTTTTTGTCATTAGGCCGGGATGTTCTTCATTCTGAAGGAATACGCCATCGTCAATTCCGAAGAAAGGAAGTGATTTTGGCTCAGGCATTGAGGTCGTTTCTGCTATTAGAACTACTAGGTGTAAAGGATCTATACCCTCTTCTATTTTATTTCTGGCTAATACTTTTCTCACCCGCTCTTCGGAATGTCCAAGACGCTCAAGAATCCAAAATGAGTAGGCATTTTCTAGCCCTGTTGCTCGCAGTATCTCTCTTACTTCTTTTGCGCCACCACGATTTGGATCGGTAAGTATTGCTAAAGCTTTAGGCCTTTTTTGTAATTGCTTCGCAAGGGATTGAGGATCTCTGCCATGCAAGCTTATCCAGCTTGCGTTTTGCCATGGTTGTCCTATGCGAGCAAAGGCAAGCTGTAGAGAACTTGGAGCGGGATAAAAGCATAATTGATCTTTAGAAAAGCATTCTAGAAGTTGCTTACCTATCCCAAACCAAAGAGGATCTCCACTAGCGAAGACAATAACTGATTCGCTTCTTTTTTCGAGCCACAAAAATAGTTCTTTGAGGTTATTAGTAGGGAAGAATTCTGGCTCTTGATTAATTCTTTTGTTTTTACCCCATAATTTTGGGAGCTCGTCTAAAAGCCTTGTTGGCGCAGCAATTTTGGAAGTTGAAAAAATTAGTTCCTGTAATTGTGATGAAAGATTGAGAGGACCACCTGCATCTAAACCAATTACATGAATAGGCTTTGCCTTGGATGAGTTTTGCATTTGTTTATAGATTGGTCATTTATAAGAACCTCCTCAGAAAGAAAAGAGATTTTAGATTGAATATAGTTTTGATATTGACGTAATCAATCGGTGTATCAATCTAAAAAACAGACTAGCAATCAATTTGAAAGACGTAAGCGTCTTCATGAGCTTTTGATTGCTTTGATAAAACAGCAGGCTGATTTGGAATTGATGGATGAAGAAGGCCCTAGGGTTGAAGGAACCAACCTTAATTGCTCTTCTCCAGACCCTGCGCAGTGGTTAGATCGCAATAGAAGGGTTCTTAAGAGATATCAGGCCTTAGTGCGATCAGCGATAACCCTGGATGCTCTTCTTGATGCGGAGCAGAATGACCTTGGATAAAACTTGGAAGCATTGCGAGGCTGAATAAGGTTCTCCGTTTAAGCTCATGCTTACCTTTAGAGACTGTCTTGATATAGGTTTTTAGTATCTTTTCTTTTTGTATGGACGTTGTAGAGACTCAGAATTTAGATCGTAGAAGGTTTTTCTGTAGATTGAAGCAGTCATTTTTGTACGTTTTAATTTCTGCTTTTCTATTCTTAATATCTCCTTGTCACGCACAGGCCCAGTTGCAAGAAACCAAGACTGAAGATGGAATTGAGTCTCTAAGAAGTTTAGAAAGTCTTCGGGACCTTGAATATGAGACTTGGCAGGTGGTTGTTTATAACTCTCCTCTTTATCCAGAGAAAGTAATAATTAGGGTTGTTGGATATCCAGCTACTTTGCGTCTCGATCATCCGATCCCTTTAAAAGTTCATTCTGGTCGTAGAGATTGGGAATTAGATGATATAACCCTTGCCAACAGCGAATTAGCAAATGACCCGAGAGATGCGGCGGCTGAATTTGAATTGACCCCTTTACTTTCTGACCTTACGAATAATCGTCCATTACGTTTGAAGTTGCCTGGAGCTTTCTC
>QCRX01000035.1 GCA_003209275.1 Prochlorococcus sp. AG-463-P14 | reverse complement strand
GAGCAGATGTCTTAATGAGAGTTATTAATTCTGATGGATCTGAAGCCGAAATGTGTGGCAACGGTATTAGATGCGTAGCTCGTTATTTATTTGAAAAAGACAAAAATATTGCTGCTAAACTTGATCTTAATATAGATACATTATCAGGTATAATAAACGCTAAGGTTTGTAGCGATGGAAATATTAGTGTCGATATGGGAAAACCAGTTTTCAATCCTATGGATATTCCTACTACATTTGAATTAGGAGATTCAGGAATAGCTCAAGGGGAGATAAATATAAATGGTAATAATTTACAAGTTTCTTCGGTGGGAATGGGAAATCCGCACGCTATCGTGTTTGTTGATAAATTAGACAATATACCATTTCAGGATTGGGGAAAATTTATCGAGACTAGTGAATATTTCCCTAGTTCAACAAACGTTCATTTCCTAGAGTTAATCAATAAAAATAGTATCAAAGTGTTGGTTTGGGAGAGAGGAGCTGGACCCACGCTTGCTTGTGGAACTGGCGCATGTGCATGTTTGGTAGCAGCTTATAAACTGGGTTTAAGTGATACAAATGCGGATATTCATTTGCCTGGAGGTATCCTCCATATAGATTGGCCTAATGAAAAGGGTCCTGTTTTCATGAAAGGATCTGCAAATATTGTATTTTTAGGAGAACTAGAGTGTTAAAAAGTTCTTTCAACTCTTTATTTGAAAATTCTAATATATTAATAGATGATATTATGAGCAACTCTAAACTAAGACTTAATACAATTAAAAAGGTTCTTGCTTCTCTTCTTGACAAATGAAAATATAATTATTATGAATTCATTTTTAAGTTCAAACAAACGGATATATCTAGATGCTTCTGCGACTACCCCACCTAGAGGTGAGGTTAATAGGTTGATTTATCAAATACAATCAAATAACTGGGCTAATCCATCTAGCTTGCATTACGAAGGGTTGCAATCTGCTGAGTTACTAGAAAGGAGCAGAATTCAGATATCAAAACTCGTTAAGGCCAAAACTAAGGAGATAGTCTTTACATCAGGTGCCACAGAATCTGTAAATATTGCATTATTAAGATCAGCCCAGAAATTGGGACCAGGAAGATTAGTTATTTCATCAGTTGAGCATCCTTGTGTATACTCTGTTGCTAAAAAACTTAAATCCCTTGGTTGGGAGATTTTTGAGTGGCCGGTTGATAAGTATGGTGTTATAGATCTAAATCTGATTGACCAAATTCTTTCCCCACCAACTAAAATTGTTTCTCTTATATGGGGACAAAGTGAAATAGGAACAATACAACCTATTTCTAAAGTAGGAGTTGCATGTAAAGAGAGAAACATATTATTTCATGTAGATGCTTCTCAGTATTTACCAAATAAGTTATTTGATTGGGACCAAATTAATGTTGACTTTTTAAGTGCTTCAGCACATAAGTTTCAAGGACCTAAAGGAGTTGGTTTGTTATTAGTAAGAAATAACCAGCTCCCCAAACTAATATATGCTTCCAAGTACTTAATGCAAGAGTCAGGAGTTAGATCTGGTACTGAACCAGTAGCACTGATAGCTGGTATGTCGTTAGCCTTGAACATTCTTTACAATAGTAAAGTGGTTGATTCTAATAATCGTTCTCAAGAATCTATAACCGTCAGTAAAAGAACAAATGACCTAAGAAAAAAGCTTTCAGAAATTCCCGGAATTATTTTTACAGGACACCCCATTAATAGGCTTTCTAATCATATTTCTATGTTAGTTGGTACAAGATTTGGAGAGCCTTTAGATGGTAGATTAATAGTGAGAAACTTATCTGAATATGGAATATCAGCAAGTAATGGTACTGCATGCAAATCAGGTAATTTAGAGGGAAGCGATATCCTTAGATCAATTCATATTGACGAGCATTGGCTCACATCTGGTTTACGATTTAGTTTAGGACCTTGGATAAGCTCTTCTGATATAGAATATATACCTCAAGCACTTCAAGAGGTTATTACCCAATTGTCAAAAGGCATGTAATTCTTTCCATGATTTAATTTATGAACCCTGCTCTTCCATCAGACCTAGCAACAGCTGAATCAAATTCATTGAAATCTATAATTGATTACTTATCAACGACTAATACAAATCGATTTTGCGTTAATCTCCAATTTGAAGGATTACGAGTTCTACCAATCGCTCTTCGATTATCACAAAACCTTAATAGTTCAAACGTAGACAATATATTGCTTTGGCCAGATGCAGGCGCAGCAGCATTAGCTAAAAGGGAATCCCCAGATCTATCAAATAACATTTATTCATACAAAGATTTTCTTTTATCTGAGAAATCAAATTCTGATTCTAATTTATTAATAGCAGTTTCACCCCAGCCTTACGATTATTCTGACTTCTTTAATGTTTGTGATCACACTCAAGGGAAAATTCTTATGCTTAATGGTCGTTTAGAAGATTCGGCTGTTGGTATTGGAAGTGTAGCAAGGGAACGAAGGAAAAGTTTCCTTTCATCATGGAATATTTTATATTGGCTACAACCATTGTCAAATGGCGCATTGTTGAGAGAATACCCTAATGATTGGCACTTGTTCAGAAAGGATATTGATGGATATAGATTCTTAAAGTCTTATGGAGAAAAACCTAATCCCGAGAATATTAATGAGGATCTAGTTTGAAAATCTACCTATTACTAGGGTATGAATTTTTCAACTTCCTATTTTCTGGATTAACAAGTCCATCGGAAATTTGAAAAAATCTAAATTCCAAGTTTTAGTAAAGATATTTGCTCTGTTTCTTCTTATTAGAGGCTTTCATCTTTTTATTGAGCTATTTACTCCTACTAATATTAATAGTAATAATGTAACTAGAAAAATTAAGGATAAAAGTAGTACGTCTTTTGATCCAATTAAATATCGATATGGATCGTGCCAATCACTTCAAGAAAAAATTCTTTCAATAATTAATATAGATAAATCAAATTGGAGTATAACAGTTCTGAATTCAAAAGGTAAAGTAATAGCAAGTGTTAATGGAAATATCCCTAGAGTTCCAGCTTCTAATCAAAAATTAATTACAACAGCATTTGCTCTTGATCAGCTTGGTCCTCAATTCAAATTGTCAACAAAATTAAATCGAACATTAAATGGAACTTATGAAATCTATGGTCAAGGTGACCCTGATTTTGGAACAAAACAGTTACGAGAACTCATTAACGCTATTTACTTGGATAATCAAAACTATTTATTATCAAGAACACCAATCAAAATTATTCTCTATGAGGAACCTCGCTCAAACTGGTGGCCTGATGGATGGTTAGATTCTGACCGTAGAGAATATTATGGAGCAGCAATAACTAGGCTTGCAATTAATAGTAATGCTACTGATATTTCAATAGTTAATCCCAATTACAATATTAAATCATTAATCGAAAATCAACTTATCTCATTAGGACATATTCCATCCGTTCAATTCAAGCGAGAGAGAAGACATTCCAAGTGGTTTCCACCAAAGACAACTTTAGAAAACATATCTTCTGCCCCAATGATCTCTTTAATGAGTTTATCCAATTCTGAAAGTCACAATTTTACAGCAGAGGTACTCCTTAGAAATGCAGCAAAAACATGGGATTTAAAAAAAGCTACCTATAGATTATCTAATTGGTTAAAATCTAACAGAATTAAATCTAGCAGCTTTTTTGTTGCAGACGGAAGTGGATTGTCAAGAAATAACCGAATAACTACTAATTCTCTAGCGAAAATTCTTTATCGTATGAAAGGTCATAAGTATTTTAAATATTATTATTCTTCAATGGCCTTATCTGGTTACAGAGGAACATTAACCTCTAACTATACAGATCCTGTACTTAATGGTAAATTTTTGGGTAAAACAGGAACTCTAAAAGGTGTCCGATCATTATCCGGTGTGTTGCTTGAGGAAGATCAATATATCTATATATCTGTAATCGCAAATGGTGCCTTATATCCTGATAATCAGATTAGAAACATATTATTAGAGATCTCTAATAATACTCCATGTTCTTTGTGAAAAAAAAATTTTTCTATTTAAATATCTTTTTCAGTTCTTTTGACACTACCTCAGGAACCATATGAGAAACATCCCCACCAAATCTTGCGACTTCTTTGACTACTGAACTGCTCAAAAAACTATGGTGAGCTTCTGTTGCAAGAAATATTGTCTCGAAATCGGCATCTAATGAACTATTAGTATGAGCGATTTGAAGTTCATATTCGAAGTCACTCATTGCCCTTAAGCCTCTCAATATTGCTTTTACTTTATTTTCCCTTGCACAATTAACTGTCAGTCCATCAAAACTAATGATCTTCACACCTGGTATATCTTTGGTTGCTTCATTTATGTGCTCAAGACGCTTTTCTAAGGTAAAGGTTGGTTTCTTATCTGGGTTCTGAAGGACCGCAACCACTATTTGCCCGAATAAATCTGAGCCTCGTTTTATAAGGTCCAGATGACCAAGAGTCAATGGGTCGAAGCTTCCTGGATAAAGAACTCTCATGGTAGGTAAACGTAAAAGCCCTTCGTTTTCATAGAAATGCTGTTTAGAGTTGTACAAGTGAATCATATGTTTAATGGCACTCGATCTTGAAGCAAAGAAGGTTTTACTTCGCAAGATTCCTCATGGACTCTTTATCTGTGGGGTTAGTGAAGGCGGTGAAGTTAATGGCTTTACTGCTAGTTGGGTTACTCAAGGCTCTTTTGAGCCACCACTAGTTGTAATGGCAGTAAGAAGAGAAGGCTCAAGCCATGGAATCATTGAGAGAACAAAACTTTTTTCTCTCAATTTTTTACGAGCTGATCAAAAAGACTTGGCTGCTGTATTTTTCAAACCCCAGAAAGCTTTAGGTGGCAGATTCGAAGCTGCCCCATTCGTTTTAGGGGAATTTGGCTTGCCGCTGCTAGAAGATTGCATTGGTGGAATTGAATGCGGTTTGGTTGACCAAGTTTCAGTTGGAGATCACACAGTCTTTGTAGCTGCGGTTGTGTCGGCTTCTATCCAGAAGGATTGTGAGGCCTTGGATCTAGCTTCTACAGGTTGGTCTTATGGCGGTTGAATTTTAGTTTGCCTGCTTCCCGATCAAAACTATTTAAATCTCTTATCAATGATAAGAGTCAACTAGAAGAGAGACTGAAGGAACTCCCTTTGGAACCTGGCTGCTACATGTTCAGGGATATTTCTAATAGGCTTTTATATGTAGGTAAATCTAAGAATTTAAGAAATAGAGTACGAAGTTATTTCAGACTGGATTCAAATCTAAGTCCTAGAATAAATTTAATGGTACGGCAAATTTCTGACATCGAGTTTATAGTTACAGACAACGAGGTAGAAGCCTTAAACTTAGAATCGAACCTAATAAAGTCTAAACAGCCCTATTTTAATGTTTTACTCAAGGATGATAAAAAGTATCCTTATCTATGTATTACATGGAGCGATGAATACCCAAGAATATTCATTACTCGCAGACGTATTTATAGTAATAAAAAGGACCGTTACTATGGTCCTTTCGTCGATGTAGGCTTATTAAGGAAAACTTTATCTCTTATTAAAAGAGTTTTTCCGTTGAGGCAAAGGCCAAGACCTATGTATAAAGATCGTACTTGCTTAAACTATTCTATTGGACGATGCCCAGGTGTTTGTCAAAAGCAGATTAGCTCTAATGACTATCACACCACCTTGAAGAAGGTATCAATGGTATTTCAAGGAAGATCTGATGAATTAAGATCTATGTTAACAGAGCAGATGAATGATTATTCAGAGAAACAAAGATATGAATCAGCCGCTATTATCAGAGACCAGATAAAAGGTTTAGACCAACTTTCTCAAGATCAAAAACTAACATTATCAGATTCTAATGTAAATCGCGATGTAATAGCAATGTCTTACAATGATAATGTAGCTTCTGTTCAAATCTTTCAGATGCGTTCAGGTAAAACTGTTGGGAGATTAGGCTTTATTGCAGATTCATTTAAAAGAGAAAAGAGTGTAGTACTACAAATGGTTATTGAAGAACATTATAGTGTTGTAGATCCAGTTGAAATACCACCTGAATTAGTTGTTCAATATTCCTTGCCTCAAGAAGAATATGTTAGAGAATGGCTTTCGGAGTTAAGACGAAGAAATGTAGTTATATACTGCCCTAAACGTAGTCATAAGTTAGAACTTGTTAATTTAGTAAAAAGAAATGCTGATTTTGAACTTGCACGAATCAAGCGCGGTATAGAGAAACAATCTCTGGCTATTGAGGATCTAGCTCAATTACTTGAACTTAATTATCCCCCAAGAAGAATAGAGGGATATGATATTAGCCACATTCAAGGTAGTGATGCAGTTGGCTCACAAGTAGTCTTTATTGATGGTGTACCTGCTAAGCAGCATTACAGAAAGTATAAAATAAAGACTGACCAGATTTATACCGGACATAGTAATGACTATCTAGCACTTTCAGAGGTCATCAAAAGAAGGTTTAGACGCTGGTCTAGATTGAAAAAAGAACATGGAGATCTCACTTCATTTAAAACAAAAGTAAGAAGTGCTTTAGATATAAAGATAATTAATGACTGGCCAGATTTGGTTATGATTGATGGAGGTAAAGGTCAACTTTCATCTGTTATGAAGGTTTTGAAAGAACTTGACTTACATGAAGAAGTCTCTATTTGTTCTTTAGCTAAGAAGAAAGAGGAAGTATTTGTTCCGGGTCAATCTAAAGCGTTAAATACATTAGAAGATCAGATCGGAATTCTACTTCTACGTCAATTAAGAGATGAAGCCCATCGATTTGCTATAAATTATCACCGTCAAAGACGCACAGAAAGGATGAAAAAGTCTCACTTAGCTGATATTCCTAATTTAGGACCAAAACGAAGACATGATTTGTTATTGCATTTCCATTCTGTAGATGCCATAAAGTTAGCAACCTATGACCAGCTATTGACTGTGCCAGGTCTTGGTAAAGCTAGTGCTAAGGAGATTTGGAACTACTTTCACTCAGAGGAGAATATTTGAACTTGATACGAAAATTCAAGCTACTTACTATGAATACATTTATGTATAAGAGTTGGAATTAGATTGGCAATCAGTACTAATATGAAGGTGTCATTATCTCCCAAATCTCAAATACAGGAAGTTTCTCTCACTTAAATGTCTCATCCTCTGAATTCTTAATATGTATCAGTTTGGAACATTATCAATGCCACAAGATGCTTATCTGTGGTTTAAAGCTCTTCACATCATCGGAGTAGTCGTTTGGTTCGCAGGAATTTTCTATTTAGTAAGACTCTTTATATACCATGTAGAAGCCAAAGATTTAGCTCCACCTCTAAACAAAGCATTTAGTGATCAATATGAATTAATGGAAAAACGACTAGCGAATATCATTACAACTCCAGGAATGATACTTACTGTCTCTATGGCCCTAGGTTTACTGGTTTTACAACCCTCTTGGTTACAGCAAGGATGGATGCAAGTAAAATTACTTTTAGTAATTGGTTTACTTGTCTATCATTTTTTCTGTTATAGGTTAATGAATCAATTAAGTAAGAATGAATGTTTATGGTCAGGTAGGCAACTTAGACTATTAAATGAGCTACCGACTCTGATTTTAGTACTCGTAGTTATGTTGGTTGTCTTTAAGAATCAATTTCCTAGAGAGGCGGCAACATGGCTGATCATCGGTCTTGTGATATTTATGGCAGCTTCAATTCAATTTTATGCTCGATGGAGAAGAAATAGAATAGAAAATATGACTTAATGATGAGACAGTCTAATCATGCTTTATATAAGGTATTATCTTCAGTTCAACCTTCCGACTGCCCTTCAAAATATAATTTTCACACTCATACCATTTGTAGCGATGGAAGTCTAACTCCCAAAGAACTTATAACACAAGCCATAGATAAAAGGCTTCTTCAATTAGCTGTAACTGATCATCACAATATAGATGCATATGAACCTATGAATGATGTTATTCTGAAAAATAAGTCTTTAGGTGTAGCCTGCCCAAAGCTTTGGACAGGAATTGAGATTACATGCCTATTAAGTAAATGTTTGGTTCACATATTAGGATTGGGTTTTCATTATCGACACGAGTCATTGGCTCGATATACTAAATCTGAAGCTGAGGTAGGTAAATACCTTAGAGCAGAACATGTTATTGATTCAATACACGACGCTGGAGGCCTAGCAATACTGGCTCATCCAGCAAGGTACAGATTAACAGCTAAGGAATTAGTTCTTTCGGCATTTGAATCAGGATGCGATGGAGCAGAAGCTTGGTATGATTATGATTCAAAATCTTCTTGGGAACCAACACCGATTGTCTGTGAAAAGATTGCACGACAATTAGCTGATCTTGGCATGTTATCTTCTTGTGGAACAGATACACATGGATTAAGTCTTTATGGTAGATGACACCAATAAAAATTTTTTAATTAGGTTATACCCTCTATTTTTGAATCCGATTTAATAATATGATTTTTAATTAAATCTAGTTGTTCTTTATTCGCAGAATTCCATAAATTCCTATTTGATGCCTCTAATAGTCTTTCTGCTATATCTCTAAGAATCCAAGGATTCTGTTCCATTAAAAATGAAATAATAGTCTTGTCTTTTAGCCATTGATCACAGATAGATGAATAACACCAATCAGAAACATTGTTAGTTGTAGCATCATATGCAAATAGATAATCAACGCTAGCTCCCATTTCGAAAGCTCCTTTATAACCATGCTGCATCATACCTTTTATCCATTTTGGATTTAGGAATCTACTACGTACTACCTTATCTATTTCCCTTGTGAGTGTGTTGATCTTAGGTCTATGTAACCTTGAATGATCAGCAATTAACATCTTAGGAACTTTTCCAGTTAGAGATTCAATTGCTACTGCTAGTCCGCCATGAAATTGATAGTAATCATCTGAATCGAGGATATCGTGCTCCTTATTATCTTGATTGTGTAGAACCACTTGTATTCTTTTCAGACACTCTTTCAAACCTACTTCATCTTGACAAGGTTCATTAGAACCGTCGTAACTCCATTGACTCCAAGATAAATATGCATCTGCAAGATCA
>QCRX01000034.1 GCA_003209275.1 Prochlorococcus sp. AG-463-P14 | reverse complement strand
GGGGAACTTGATGGTCTGATCGGAACAAAACATCCCATGGGGTGGCTGCAAGCTCCTACATCGGCAGTATTGTTCAGTACCGAAAAAATACTCTTCAACGAAATTGACTCATTAGTAAAAGTCTTCAGACAAAGGAACGAACAATTAACTTTAAAGTTGAAAATTGGGATTAAACCATTTCAAGATGAAGAACAAATCCTTAAAAAAATTCTTGAGAAAATACCTTCAAATAGCCTTCTTAGACTTGATGCTAATGGTGGGTTAACTCGACAAGAAGCAAAGCTTTGGGCTAATAAGTTTCGTCATGAAAAGCGCTTGGAATGGCTAGAGCAACCATTAGCTCCAAGAGATTTCGAAGGACTTTTATTACTATCAAAAGAAATGCCCATAGCTCTTGATGAATCGTTGTTAGCAGATCCTTTGTTGTGCAATAAGTGGCTTGATTGGCAAGTGCGTCGTCCTGCATTAGAAGGCGATCCACGAATTTTGCTTAGAGAACTCCAAAATGGGATTGGATTTAGGATGGTGAGCTCTACATTTGAGACAGGTATCGGACGCAGATGGATAGACCACTTGGCAGCTTTACAACAAAAAGGGCCGACTCCCACAGCTCCGGGATTAGCACCAGGATGGTGTCCCAATAGTCAATTATTTAGTCGTATTCCAGAGGAAGTTTGGGAGTCTGCATGAAAAAACTCATTACGATTGAATGCGAACCGACTACTTACGAAGATTGTTCAAAAAATCTTCTCAATGCAATTAAGAACAAATATTGGGTTCACTTGTTGCCAAAGATAAGCAATCAATTATTGCTGGATAGTTCAGTTCTACCAAAAGGGCCTGGTCTAATTATTTCGAGTGGAGGCAGTGCAGGAGGACCCCATCTATGTCTTCACCCTTGCTCAAATTTAGATCAATCAGCAATAGCAACTGGTCGATGGCTTAAATCACAAAATATAGAGCCTCAAAGCTGCCGCATACTCAATCCACTACCGATGCATCATGTAAGTGGCTTAATGCCTTGGTGGAGAAGCCGTAATTGGGGGGCTGAACACAAATGGATTCTGCCCTCTTTAATGAAGGATCCAATCGCATTAGAAAAATCATGCCGAAAGTTTTGCCAAGGGGAAGGAAATCCGTTAATCATTTCACTTGTTCCAATACAGCTCAAGCGCTTACTCGATCACCCAGCCGGAATACGTTGGTTACAAGACTTTGAAGTGGTTTGGATAGGTGGCACACATCTGCCTGAAAAGTGGGCCTTATTAGCAAGGGAAGAAGGAATCAAATTAGCTCCTTGTTATGGAGCCACTGAAACAACTGCAATGGTTACAGCTCTTGCCCCGCACTCTTTCCTGGCAGGTCAAACTGGTTGCGGATCTCCTTTAGAGGATGTTGAGCTTTGCCTGAACAAAGATGGAGCCTTAAAGATAAAAACCACAAGAATTGCACGAGCTCGAATTAAGCATGGTCACCTCGAACAACTACTAGATACAAAGGGCTGGTGGCAAACAGAAGATGCTGCTGAGTTAACTTTAAATAATTCCCTACAAAGCCTAGTCATCATAGGTCGAATGGATACAGCGATTCACTCAGGTGGCGAAACAATCTTTCCTGAGAGTCTCGAGTTACGGCTTATAGAGGCTGCATCCGCAGCTGAGATTCCAATAGAGAAATTCCTTCTCCTGCCCGTTGACAACCAAGACTGGGGGGAACGACTTGTAGCCTTAGTGCGATTGAAAAGCGAAGACATTAGCTCTCAAGCAACACAATCTCTGATAGCTCTAAAAGAACTTGTCAAAGAATGGCAACCAGCAGAACGTCCATTCGCGTGGTATTTATGCAATGAGCTCGAAACAAGTGCTACTGGCAAATGGGATCGTTCGAGATGGCGTGAATGGCTCAAACAAAAAATATAAAACATCGACGCCAACTTCTCTTCTGCATTTCATCTCATATTGGCTTCACTCCTAACTTTAAAGAAGAAGCTTCAAGCCATAGGTCAATAGATGTCGGTAAAGCACAACGACTACTTGTCTTCGCATCAATAGCAAGATGGCGAAGAAGACCAATAGCGACCTCATCTCCTTGCATTTGAAACTTACTTTGCACTTGAAAACTACTCGAATCAATTCTTTCAGGGAAAAGTTCAACAACCAAATGATCCCCTGTCTTAATAGGTCTACGAAAATCAGCGTGGCAATGGACTATTGGTAGAGCCACTTTTGGATCTTCCTGGTTTTGGCTACAATTCGGGAAAACATCTGAAGCAGGAAGACCATAACGCTCAAGGCTTTCTTCCCAAGCTTCATGACACCAACGTAGTAGTTGGTAAAAATGCATCACGCCAGCCGCATCAGTATCACCGAAACGAACAATTCGTTTTAGAGAGAGCCATTGTTGTGGGTTTAAAGCAGGCAATTAAAAATTCACCTATCAACTGAACCCATGATGACGTCAATTGAACCCAAAATCGCCATTATGTCTGCAACTTTTGCTCCCTTAAGAATATGAGGCAATATTTGCAGATTGTTCAAATCAGCAGCCCTTATTTTAAATCGCCAAGGAGTTACATCATTATTCCCCTGAATCAAAACACCAATTTCTCCTTTGCCTGACTCAAGTCTTGTATATAATTCTCCATTCGGAATCTTAAACGTAGGTGCAACTTTCTTGGCAACATATTGATAATCAAAACCTGCAAATTCACTAGATTTACCTTCAGCCATTTTACGAGCTTCAAGATTCTCAGTAGGTCCTCCAGGGATCATCTCACAAGCTTGGCGCAAGATCTTAAGAGATTGGCGCATTTCTTCTATGCGTACCCGATATCGCGCATAGCAATCGCCTTCCTTTTCCCAAACAACGTCCCAATCAAAATCGTCATAACACTCGTAATGATCTACTTTCCTCAAATCCCATGGAACTCCTGAGGCGCGCAACATCGGGCCAGAAAGACTCCAATTAATTGCCTCATCTCGATTAATAGTTCCAAGCCCCTCAATACGTCGACGAAAAATTGGATTGTTAGTTATCAATTTTTCGTATTCATCAATTTTCGGGCCAAACCAATTGCAAAAATCCAAACATTTAGACAGCCAGCCCCATGGCAAATCACAAGCCACTCCTCCTATACGAAAATAATT
This sequence comes from Prochlorococcus sp. AG-463-P14, assembly GCA_003209275.1. GTDB lineage: Bacteria > Cyanobacteriota > Cyanobacteriia > PCC-6307 > Cyanobiaceae > AG-463-P14. The sequence continues at coordinate 7,150 of QCRX01000034.1, read as the reverse complement.
GTTATTAATCAAACGTTGTCCAGTAGCAGCTTCCCATAAGTCATAAATCATTTCTCGCTCACGAAAGATGTAGAAAAAAGGAGTCTGAGCTCCTACATCCGCCAAGAACGGACCAAGCCAAAGCAAATGATTAGCAATACGATTAAGCTCGAGCATCAACACCCGTATATAGCTAGCCCTCTTAGGAACAGAAATATTTGCCAATCGTTCTGGAGCGTTTACAACTATTGCTTCATAAAACATTCCAGCCGCATAATCCATGCGACTTACATAAGGAACAAACATAACGTTCGTTCTGTTTTCAGCAATCTTTTCCATCCCACGATGCAAGTAACCGATGACCGGCTCACAATCCAAAACATCTTCGCCATCTAGTGTCACTACTAATCGCAACACTCCATGCATCGAAGGATGATGGGGCCCAAAGTTGACCACCATTGGCTCCGTGCGCGTTTCCAGCTGCGTCATAGAGACTTGAAGTGATAGAGCAATGATTAGATCTTAGAGAATATTCATGTCAGACCAACAGTCAATTACTGCTTCCAATTTCAAACACTTGCCTGTACTTGCAAATCATGTATTGCAAGCACTGAATAATCTGCCTTCAGCAATGCTTAATGGAGGGCTAATAATTGATGCAACTCTGGGAGGCGGAGGCCATAGCGCTCTGATCCTTGAAGCTCATCCGAATTTAAGGTTAATCGGACTCGATCAAGATCCATATGCAAGATCAGCAGCTTCTGAACGCCTGAGAGTGTTCGGGGATCGAGTTCAGATTTTGCCAATAAACTTTGCTAATTTCACACCACCAGAACTGGCAGTCATAGTTCTTGCAGATCTTGGGGTCAGCAGTCCTCAATTAGACAATGCCTCTAGAGGATTTAGTTTTCGACTAGATGGTCCTGTAGATATGCGAATGAATCCAGAAAATGGAATTACAGCAGCAGAATTAATTGAACGTCTAAATGAAAAAAATTTAGCAGATATTATTTATCAGTATGGTGAAGAAAAGCTTTCGAGAAGAATCGCAAGAAGACTCAAGAGAGATCTTGCAGAAAAAGGGCCCTATAAAGGTACAACTGATTTAGCCTTTGCAATCGCAGGATGCTATCCACCAAAATTACGTCATAAAAAAATCCATCCTGCAACGCGTACATTCCAAGCATTACGTATAGCTGTAAATAACGAACTAAAAGTACTAGATTTTTTTCTCAAAAACTCGCCAGATTGGATCACTCCTGGAGGATTATTAAATATAATTAGTTTTCATTCACTGGAAGATAGACAAGTCAAAATTGCCTTTAAAGATGACCGCCGTTTAGAACGAGTTACTCGCAAACCATTATTAGCTACATCCATAGAAATTGATAACAATCCAAGAAGTAGGAGTGCCAAGCTTCGCATCGCGAGAAAACAAAATTTAGCATCATGATTATAATTCCTGCATTATAATCATGAACACCAAATCACTTAGAGCGCAACTGATCTACAACTGTAGAAATTAAATCAATAGCTTGTTTAACTTCAGATTCTGTTGTATCCCTACCAAGGCTTAATCGTAATGAAGCCTCTGCCTCAGAAAAACTTCTTCCGATAGAAGATAAAACATGTGAGGGTTCGCCGTTACTACATGCTGAGCCACTACTACAATTGAGATATGGTCGCAATTGTCTGTGCAAATTACTACCTCTAACCCCAGGTACAGTAAAATTTAAATTATGAGTCAAGCGAGGATTCATTGCTCCATTAAGCATCAAATCAGGTATTTCTTGACGCAATCCTTCCCACAAAGTATTACGTAATAAGCAAAATCTTTCCTGTTGAACATGAAGTTCTCTAATAGCAATCTCAGCAGCTTTTGCAAAACCTACGACAAGCGGTACTGGGATCGTTCCAGCACGAAGCCCTTGTTCCTGTCCACCACCCCATTGCAAAGGAAGAATAGGGAGTTCGGGACGAAATAAAAGAGCTCCAACACCTTTTGGACCATAAAGCTTATGACCACTCAAGCTTACAAAATCTAAACCCAATTCATCTGGTTTGAATGGCAAGTAACCAAATCCTTGTACCACATCACTATGAAAACTTATACCCCGATCTCTACATAATTCAGACATCTCTTTTAATGGTTGAATTACTCCTATTTCATTATTTGCAAACATCATGCTGACCAAAAATGTATCTCTTTCAAAAGCATCGACTAATTGATTTCTTGACAAAATCCCATCATGACCCGGTCGAAGCTCTGTCAAACGAAAACCCTCACGCTTTAGCTGACGTAAAGGATCAAGAACAGCATGATGCTCTGTTGCAAGTGTAATTAAATGTCCTGGAGAACCATGCTTTATTGCTTTCGCGCGAGCATGTCCAAGTAAGGCTAAATTATTAGCTTCCGTAGCACCACTAGTAAAAATCAATCTCTCTGGGGCAACATCCAAGCAAGTCGCCAGCTTTTCTCTAGAAAGCGTTACCGCAGCTGCAGCTTGAATCCCACTGCGATTCTGACGACTTGATGGGTTCCCCCAAAATTCATTCCAATATGGCAACATCTCATTGAGCACCTCCTGCGAGCAAGGGGTAGTTGATTGGTAATCAAAAGGTAGAAGACTTCCTTTAGTGAAAGGTCTTCTTGAATTCTTTTGTTCAAAAGCGGCTGATTCAGTTTCGTCTTTCATGAGTTACGTTTGCTAAACGTCGAAATGGCTAAAAGTTTTATTAGCTTCTTCTCTATGAGTCTTGCCAAACATGTTGAGGTTATTGAGATACATCATCAGCGACAATCAACTCCCATCTAGATATCTAATGATTTTTAGATAGGCATCTGCTCAATAAAAGGGATCTTGGTAGAGAGATCCGTCATTGGAAAACATTCAATCTTTATAGGAGACTCAACGTCTTAGAAAACAATCAAGGATTATTTACCTTAATAGGAGAGTAGTCCTAGATTTGCAAACTACCCCCATCGTTTTTATGAGTGAATCCGGCTCAACTGGCGCGGCAGTCGCCAAATCCCAAAGAATTTTACTGGTTGATGACGAGCCAGGCATGAGGAATGCTGTGCAAGCCTATCTTCAAGACGAAGGATTCGACATAACTACAGCCATAGATGGAGAAGAAGGCTGGGAGAAAGCACAGCAAATTCTTCCAGATCTAGTTATTAGTGATGTAATGATGCCTCGTTGTGATGGATACCAGTTGCTAAAACGTCTAAGAGAAGACGAAAGATTAGGTGGTACTCCTGTGATCTTCCTAACAGCTAAAGGCATGACTATTGATCGCACACAGGGTTATCAAGCAGGAGTTGACGACTACATTCCAAAACCATTTGATCCAGATGAGTTAGTCGCAAGAGTCCGCAATGTTGTTAATCGCCAAGATCGGCTACTAGCGGAAGCAGCACGGTTTGCAGATGCAGATGTAGGACAAATGGCTAGACAAATTACAGAAATCCGCTCAATGCTTACTCAAGCAGAAACGTCTCCAACAAGAGACATTGAACTTCCAAGTTTTACCCCTCGAGAGTCCAGCGTTCTGCAACTAGTTGCAGAGGGTTTAATGAACAAAGAAATTGCAAGGCAGCTAGAAACATCCATAAGGAATGTAGAGAAATATGTAAGTCGATTATTTATCAAAACAGGCACTTCAAGCCGAACTGAATTAGTTAGATATGCGCTCGAAAATCATCTAGTTACATGAGTTTTGATTAGTCATTATCGACAGAATCATAACCAATGGATGCCAGCCAAGTTTAATCAAGGTTGGACTTATAAATGTAGGGTGAATCCAAGCAATCATGGAGATAATATTCTAGATTTTCTTTCTTCAAAGTATCGACATTCAAGTCGGATGAAGTGGGAGGAACGTCTCAGGCTTGGTCAGATTAAAATCAATCATTCCACAACAAATAATAACAAGATAATAAATAAGAATGATTTAATATCTTGGGAAAGGCCTCCTTGGGAAGAACCTTCTATTCCTTGCAGCTGGGAAATTTTGTTCGACGATGAAGACCTCTTAGTAATAAATAAACCCGCTGGTATACCAGTAATTCCTGGAGGTGGATTTTTTCAACACTCTCTTACAGAAATACTTCGATTAAAATACCTAAAGGGAAATAATTGTTTAATACCTAGACCAATTCATCGTCTAGGAAGATTTACATCAGGAGTATTAATTTGTGCAAGAGAACAAAAAAGCAGAAGTCAACTTTCCTCTATTTTTAGAGAAGGGGCACGATGCTCACACGCATTACAACGAATTTATAGAACATTAGCGAAGCCTAATCCTATTCTCACTTTCGAAAATTCAATCTCAATTACTACACCCATTCAAAAGCAGCCTCATCCAGTTTTAGGTTATATTTGGAATACTGTTAATAGAAATAAGTGTGACTCTAAATATTCAAATTTAAACCATCGTGAATTTGAAGCTTTCTCTAATATTAAGTTGATCGAGCGTCGAAGTGATTCAGATCTTTTAGAAGTACTTATAAATACCGGTCGTCCCCACCAAATTCGTATTCACTTGGCATCTTTAGGGACGCCATTGATTGGCGATCCTCTATACATTGACAAGAATGAAGTTTCTCAATCCGCTACTCCAGGGGAAGGAGGATACCTACTTCACTCCCACAAGATAAAAAATATCTATATGAACAACAGAGAATATACTTTTGAAGCATTACTTCCCAAGCAACTTCAATCATCAACAGAACAAGGTGATTTCGATTAAATGACCAAGTACTTTAGATTTATATCTAATAAGCTAAGCAGAATTAATGAGAAGCTTTAGAGATTCTAGTTCTTGCTGAATTCAATAAGCTGTGAGAAATAGAAAGGAGCCTGGTTTAATTTCCTGCGACTTACTTTAAAACCGCATTCTTTAGCTACTTGAATAATTCCTTCTTCACGCAATGTATAAGCACGAGTAGTCTTGCTAGGCCCTGGGAAGAGTTGTCCTATCCGTTTCAAAATAGACAATAGGAAAGTATAAGGTGCAAAACTAACTATCAGTCTTTCTTGAGAAAGGCTGCAAAGATGTCGAACCATTTCCTCCGCTGGTTCTTGAGGGTAATGAATGAAGACATCCAAGCAAATAACTGTATGGAAAGAACCTTTTAAGCTTTCAAGATCAGATGTATTTAATGTCAATTTACTTAAGTCTAAGTTGGCTTCCTTAGCACGACGACGAGTTTCATCAACCATTGCCTTTGAAATATCACTAGCCGAAATAGAACCTGCACCCATTGAAGCAAGAGGAATACAAAGAGTTCCAACACCACACCCTGCATCACAAAAGCTGAGTTCACTTAGGTCACCAGATTCTTTAAGCCATAAGAGAACATCATCAACCGTTTTTTGATGACCTAGTCGAATATTCCTTTGTACCTTATTAACATCATTACTTTCGCTATAAATACGGTTCCATCGTTCAAAACCCATCCCATTGAAATAGGATGCCACTTCAGCCTTCTCGGCTTGCTTTAGCTCATCGAGCCTTTTAGTGACCATAATTCAAGGGGAGCTCGCAAGAAATACTAATCAGCTTGACGCCAACTCAGTTCAAAATCATCAAAATTGCATTTCCAACGCAACAGATCTTTCAAGAATTTCCCGACAAGATACTCTTCAGGCTGCAATTTCTCACCCAAAGCCCATCGAGGAGCCATAGTGGCTGACCATATAGCCGAGGAAGGAGCCTTAGTCCAAGATGTCAATTTCCGACAAGTATCAAGCAAAGGCAAAGTAATACCAGCCAAGGTTCCATCATCAAGTCTGCAAATCCCTTGATCAACAGTGATGAATCTTTTATCCCACTGGTAAATACCTTCTTTCAATCCATAAGGCGGAAGAGCATCACTGACCAATACAACGTTTTGAGCAGCCAACCTTGTCAAAAGCGTTGCCATTTGTGGATGTACGTGAATTCCATCTGCGATTAGACCCATAAAAATTTCCCCATTTGCAATGGCTTGGGAAATAGGGCCTGGATCTCTATGTTGCAATCCAGGCATTGCATTAAAGGTATGAGTAAGCATGCTGACTCCACGCGAAAAAGCTAATTGAGAAACCTCTTTATCAGCGTCGGAATGACCTAAAGACACAACTACTCCAAGACTCTTTAAGCATCTGATCACTTCTTCCGAACCATCGAGCTCAGGAGCCAAAGTTACTAAAGCAATCTCATCCTCATAACCACCAATGCGTGCATTAAGGGCTGCAAGACTTGGAGGACAAATACACTTCAAATGATGAGCGCCATGTCTACTAGAGGCAATAAAAGGTCCTTCAAGATGTGCCCCTAGAAGTTGACATCGTTTGGAATTATGTTGCTTCCTTGCTTCGCGCAATACGGCGAGGGCCTCACGCAAAGAAGCCACTTCGCAACTCACAAATGTGGGACAAATCCCTTCAACACCTTCCAGCCACAATCGATCCAATAAATCAGTAAGCTTTGGTATATCTTTAAAAGTCAGCTCAGGGAAGGCAAGACCCAAGCCTCCATTGATTTGCAGATCAATTGCCCTCGGACTAAGCCAATCCCCATTCCAATTCTCGCCAGTTCGCGAATTATCAGCATTCATTCGGTGCACCGCCTTTACGATGCCCTCTTCATTGACCAAAAGGTCCCAAAGCTTGTTTTTATCGCCCGTATCGAATGGATCAGGCAAGCGAACAAAAGTGATCCTGCGCATAAAAAAAGATCAGAAATGAATAGTGCGGGACCATCAGACTCTCGTCATTATTAATAGTGACCTCTGCGTCCAGACAAGTGCATTCAGCCAAAGCTGAACAATCCCCATTAATAGCAGTGATAATGGGAAGTGATTCCGACTTAGCAACTCTTCAACCAGCTGTGAAGATTTTGGAGACATTTCATATCTCAGTTGAAGTTCGAGTTTTATCTGCACATCGAACACCGCTAGAAATGATTAGCTTTGCTCAAGAAGCAAAATCGAGAGGTCTGAAAGTAATTGTTGCTGGAGCAGGCGGTGCGGCTCATCTCCCTGGAATGATTGCATCGCTTACAACAATTCCTGTAATTGGTGTTCCAATCCAAAGCAAAGCCCTCTCAGGAGTGGATTCAATGCATTCCATTTTGCAAATGCCTGGGGGTATACCAGTAGCAACAGTTGCAATAGGAGGCGGCC
>QCRX01000033.1 GCA_003209275.1 Prochlorococcus sp. AG-463-P14 | reverse complement strand
ACAGGATAGTCCCGCTGATTAATTGCTTCTTGAAGTCTTAGCGCGATGCCTGGCCAAGAAAAAGTGACTTCAATTAAAAGTGCTCCCCCAACTAGAGAAGCAACGGTGATGCCTGTAATTGTTAATACTGGTAGTAGAGCATTAGGAAGTGCATGTTGCAACACAACTTGAGATTCTTTGAGCCCTCTACTCCGTGCGGCTTCAATATAATCAGCTTGCAAAATTCTATCCAGATTAAGTCTGAGTGCCCGGCTGAAAATCCCACTTAGAAGAATACCTAAAGTAGTAGCTGGTAAAAGTAAGTGTCTTATAGAACCTTGTAGAGCTTCCCAATTGAAACTTCGAAGGCTATCCAAAATAAGAAAGCCACTTCCATTAGGCGGGACCAAGCTAGGCGGGAATCTTCCTCCAACGGGTAACCAGCCAAGCACAACTGCAAAAAGTAATTGCATCAGCATTGCAGCCCAAAATGGTGGGAGAGCATATGTGCTTATTCCATAGAGTCGTCCTATTAAATCGACATCACTTTCAGGTTTTGCTACTCCACTAATTCCAATAAGTAAACCCAAAAATATTGCAAGGATTAATGACGTGACACTCAGTTCAATGGTCGCCGGTAATGCTTGAGCAATAATGTCTCTAACTGGTTCTTGATTGATTAGGGCTTCTCCTAAGTCTCCGTGCCCAAGTCGGTTGATAAATTGAAAATATTGATTCCATAAGGGTTCATCAAGACCAAGCTTCGCTCTTAGAGCTGCTTTGGCTATTTCATTAGCTCGATTGCCAAGGATTGCATCAACTGGATCTCCTGGAGCGATTCTTAGTAATAAAAACACCATGGTTGCAATTAGCCACAGCATTAGAGGTGCTAATGCCAACCTTGTAGCGCTGTACTTAATTAGGGCTCTTCCTCTATTCATTAATTCAATTCTTTAAGACGATTTAGAAGTAGTTGACCACTACCATCGAATTCAGGCTTGGTAATGCGGTTCTGTGCCCATGCTTTTGGTGAAACTAGCCAAATTGGGAGATAGGCCGCCCCATCTTGTGCAATTTGCTCTATTTCATTTAGCTTCTGAATTCTTTTGAAGCTTCTTAGCTCATCACTTTGTTTGAGAGCACTTTCTAAGGAAGGAACTGCCCAAAAACTGCCGCTATTTGCAGCTTCTCCAGTTTGACAAATTGGAGATTTAATTTGTTTACAACTTAGGAGAGGACCTAGGTAAGCTTCTGGATCAGGATAGGCTCCACGCCAATCAAGTATTACTGCTTCAAAAGCCCCCTTAGCTAATTGGCGGTAGATAGTTGTTGATTCAATTCCATTAGGCTTTATTTCTAGACAATCTGATAAGTCTCTTTGAACCTGAGCTTGCCAAGTAAGAGCTAAAAGTTTATCTGCAGGTACATTTGAACGAAAGGTTAGAGGTAAAATCAGTTTTTGCCCACTGCAATATCCTTCTTGCCTTAATAGAAATTTGCTCTTTTTGGGGTCATATTTTGGCCATGGTGAAGAGACTTTTTTATTTAAGATTGGAGGAACTAATGATCTTAAAGGACTTCTTAATCCAAAGCTAACTCTTTTGCTAATTAGATTTCTATCTAGACTATGAAGAAGGGCTTTCCTAAGGTTTTTATTGTTAAAAGGTTCTAACCTAGTATTAAAGGTTATATAACCAATCTCTAAGGCTGATCCTTTACCTTCTTTTATATTACCCTCTAAAGATATTTTATGAAGATAGTGCTTCTGATTATCATTCAATGAATTCGAAAGAAGGACATCTACTTCGCCACTTTGTAAGGCTGAGAATAGAGAAGTTGAGTTACTAAGATTGATAAAATCAATGCCTTCATTCCTTGGTTTCTCTCCCCAATAGAGATCGAATGGCTCTAGTCTTTGTTGATTAACCTGAAAAGATTTTAGAAGGTATGGGCCAGTTCCGATGAATCTTTTGTTAAGGAACTTTTCTTGGTGTTCAGAATATGCAGTAGGTGATATAGGCGTAAGGTTGATAGAGGTTAAGAGCCCATTTATTGAACTTGAAGGCCTTGTAAGTCTAAGGCGAAATAAGAACGGCTTCGGAGTCTCTATTGATGAGATTCTCCCCCCCAATAGATAACTTTGTGTGCCTATCTTCATAAAGCGTTTTAGGCTAAATGCCATTGCTTTTGAGTCGAAAAGTGTGCCGTCATGAAATCTGACACCTTTTCGAAGAGGAATTGAGATTGTTAGTCCTTCATCACTAATCTGAGGCGGACCACTAGCGAGCTGTGGGGTAAGGCTTCCCTTTTCATTCATTCTATAAAGAGGATCTCCTAAGGCGCTTATTAATTGAAGGGCATTAAAAGTGCTTGCCTGAGCTGGATCTAGGGAAGTTATTTTTCCAGCCGCAGCAATAACTAATCGATTGCTATTTCTGCTTGCTTGGCAAGCGAGTTGACTTAGCAGAATCGCTATCCCTGAGAAATAGATCAGATAACGGAGATGAGTCCTTTGGCCTTGATTAGGCAAAACTTAAAAGGATAAGGAATGTGTCTTCAAGGATTGCCAACAGGAAAAAGCTGATCAGATGAGGCTGAAGAAGCAATTTGCTGCATAGATATTTCAAATACTGGAGAGCCTTTTGGAAGCAAAGGCCATCGTCTTACCCAGCACTTTTTGTGTTGATCATCAACTCCAATTACTTGGAACAGATCTTCACTAGTTAGGAGTTGAATACAGTCACCTTGATGGAGATCCATAACCTCTTGGCGGTCTTTCTTCATAAGGAGCCTTCTCCCTATTCTTATAGAAGCGCTCCAAATCAATTAATAGTGGAAAAGTCAGCGTCTTTAGATCTTTCTATTTGTATGAGTTTCAAATATAGGGATCTATAGGGATCCCTATTTGCTTGGATTCTTTGTTTTAAAGGCATCCCATACAGGCTGCTATTCGTTTCACTTCCGCAAGATCTTTGATTGCATTAATTGAGTCTTCCATTTGGCCTTTGGTAACTGCATGAGTAATTACTACTATCTCGGCCCCTTGAGAAGTGGCGTCAAATTGAACTATGGATTGGATTGAAACTCCTCTATTACCAAAGAGGCTGCCTATGCGACCGATTACTCCTGGAGTGTCTTCGGTTATTAATCTGAGATAGTTGCTTTGGACTATTTCTGTGGGGTCAACTAAATGACATGCTCTCCAGCTGCTCGCAGAGAGCAATGGATCTAATCCATTAGATCCATTGCTTATTTGATGGATCCCAGCAATGTTCAGAAGATCAGCTACAACGGCTGAAGCGGTTGGGCCAGCTCCTGCTCCAGGTCCATAGAACATCACTTCGCCAACCGGGTCTCCTTCAATAAGGATTGCGTTGTTAACTCCGTTAACTCCGGCTAAAGGATGATCATTTTGGATCAAAGTTGGTTGAACCCAAACAGCTAGTGGGACTGAATTGGCATCTTTTGTGGATGGAAATCGTTGGGCTACCGCAAGTAATTTCACTCCATAGCCAAGTTTTGCGGCGTATTCAACATCGCGGCTTTTAAGCGAGCCTATACCTTGTACAGGGATGTCAATTCGACTTATTGATCCGCCGAAAGCAAGTCCGCTCAAAATTGCGATTTTGTCTGCGGCATCAAGTCCATCGACATCAGCAGCTGGGTCGGCTTCTGCAAATCCGAGTTTTTGGGCCTCTTCCAAAACTTCTTTATAGGGGACTCCTTCTTTTGCCATGCGGCTAAGAATGTAATTTGTTGTCCCATTAATGATTCCACTGACTCTATTAATTTTGTTTCCTCCTAGAGATTGTTTTAAGGGCTCAATAATGGGAATTCCTCCGCCTACAGCTGCTTCTATCAGCACATATACGCCTGAAGCTTTTGCAGCAGCAGCAATCTCTTCTCCATGAAGCGCAATTACTGCTTTGTTAGCTGTTACGACGGACTTTCCCGCTTTAATTGATCGCATTATCAATGTTCTAGATGGTTCTATTCCTCCCATAACTTCAACCACTATCTGGACATTCGGATCATCAACAACTTCTTCTGGACTTTTGGTTAATAGGTTTGATGAGATTGATGGAATCCTTGGACGCTTTAAATCTCTAACCGCAACTCGTACTATTTCAATATTGGAAATAAGAGGATTTCGTCCTTCAGGATTCAAAAGGATACTTGCAACTCCTGAGCCAACTGTTCCTAGGCCTAGGAGGCCTATACCTATCTTTGCTTCCATCAGGCTTGCCTCGATCGAATAATTGCCATTCAAACTTTATTTAGAAGTGGTCATAGTATTTTTGATTTGTAGGGCTTTGGCTTGAGCTTTCATGTTTAAAAGGATATTAAGGAAACCATTGGCTCTCGATGGGGTAAGACTGCCATGAAGTCCAGTGGCTTCAATAAAACCATTGTTGATTGCTATTACCTGCTCTGGTGTCAGGTTATTTAGACCTTTAATAAGAAAGGCCAAGAGGCCCTTAGTTATTAAGGCATCGGATTCGCCCCTCCATTGAATTTTCCCATCTTGAAGCTCACCAATCACGTAAACCTCTGAGATACAGCCCTTCACCTTGAACCCCTCTGTCAAGGCTTCTTTGGGAAGAGTTGGAAGTTGTTTGGCTAACCAAAGTACATACTCATAACGCCTTCGAGGATCTGAGGTCTTTGATAGTCTTGCTACCATTTTGTCTAGGCTTTCACTGCCAAATTCGGTTTGTGTGAGATTGGCAGAGTGTTCGTTCATGGCAATCTTTAAGTTCATAGATTCGTCTATCAAGCAAGCCTAACTAGTGAAAGATTTAGAAGATGGATTGTAGTTTTCTGTCGGAGTGAATTTAATAGTTGTTTTTTGGTCGGTAACTTTCGCCTTCTTCAGTAATCCATCCATCAAAGGGAATATCCCATTGTTCTCGAGGTAATGGTTTGTTTGATACGCAAGCTTTGGGAATGATTACAAGAGAAGGAATGGAGCACCAATTTGAGTAGCTTCTTAACCGATCAAAATAACCACCTCCAGATCCAAGCCTATATCCATCAACATCAATAGCAATTGCAGGTACTAATAAAATTGAAATCTCCTCTGCTTTTAGAGCTGGTTCATCTAAAGGAGATGGGATGCCAAAAACATCTTTTTTAAGAGGTCTTATACCCCATTTGTGGTAGGTAATAACACCATTCCTACTACTTGCTGGAAGTGCTATGGGAAATTTTGAAATTAATTTTATTTCGCGAATATCAACTTCACCTTGAATTGGCCAATAAAGACCTACATGGGAATTTCTATTCAAATGGTCCTTATTCTTTTCTAATGTTTTAATTACTTCTAGAAAAATCTTTCTATGAACATAAGGGAGAACTTTTGAGCGGATAGATTTGAATTTTACCCGCTCACTTTCTTTTGTATCTGCGAACATTTTTTTAACAGCAATTAGATTAACGTTGAAACCATCCGGTTAGGGCAATTGCCAGGGCATCGGCTGCGTCATCTGGGCGAGGAGGGTCTTGAAGATTTAGTTCACGCATTACACCAATAAGTACCTCTTCTTTTTCAGCATGTCCTGATCCTGCTATCGCAAGCTTTATTTGCATTGGTGGAAATTCAACAATAGGTATCTGAAAACGAGCAAGAGTCATTATTAGAACTCCTCTGGCTTGTACAACATTAATAGTGTTGCTTGATCTATAGAAAAAAAACTTTTCAACCGCTGCAAGATTTGGCTTCCATATGCGAATTAATTTACGAAGATCTGAAGCAATTTCAACCATTCTTATACCATCACTTTGTTTTGGACCAGTTTGAATCACTCCACAGTCAAGCATTTTTTGTTGAGTTTCATTTATATCAATCACCCCATAACCAACTCTTGCTAGTCCTGGGTCGATTCCAAGTATTCTCAATTTTTTAGTTTGTAAAAGTTAATTCAAATTCAGAAAGATCTGTGCTTTCACTTCGTTCGAATATTTTGCAAAAAACCTTTACTACTCTATCTCCTGAATCTACTTGCTCTAAAGGATCCTTGCGTAATCTATGCCTTAAAGAACAGGAGACTACTCTGGCAATATCTTCTTCTGAAACTTCTGTTCTTCCTTCAAATGCAGCTAGGGCTCTTGCTGCTCTATTGGTGACAATATCTCCTCGTAACCCATCGACATCTAATTCTCCACAAACTGCAGATATTCGAAGTCTAAGCTCATCATCAATGGTCACTTCTGTTAATCGATTCTGGGCTTCAATCACTTTCGTTTGAAGACTATCTTGATTAACTTGAGTAGAGGTAGCAAAGGACTCTGGATCAGTATCAAATGCAGTTCGCTGATCAACAACTTGTACTCGCAATTCAGCATCCCTGACAGTACGTACTTCGACACTCATTCCAAAACGGTCAAGAAGTTGTGGACGAAGTTCTCCTTCTTCAGGGTTGCCTGAACCAATTAGTACAAACCGTGCTGGATGCCTAACTGATATTCCTTCACGCTCTACTGTGTTCCATCCTGAGGCGGCAGAGTCGAGTAAAACATCAACAAGATGGTCGTCTAAGAGATTTACTTCGTCCACATAAAGTAGGCCCCGATTTGCTTTAGCTAGTAAGCCTGGCTCGAAAGCTCTGACACCTTCGCTAAGAGCTTTTTCAATATCTATTGTTCCGCAAAGTCGGTCTTCTGTTGCGCCAAGAGGCAGGTCAATCATTGGGACCTGTCTGTTTTCAGTGTTAAGCGTTTCGCCTTGTTCTATTTGTTGTCGCACTTCAGTGCTTTGTAGATCTGGGTCGAGAGGAGAGCTGTTATAAGGATCTCCAGCAACCACATCAATTCCTGGGAGTAAATCCGCAAGGGCTCTAATCGTGGTTGATTTGCCAGTGCCCCTGTCACCCATGATCATTACTCCACCTATGCGTGGATCGATGACATTGAGAAGAAGGGCTAGCTTCATCTCTTCTTGGCCTATTACGGCAGTGAAGGGGAAGACCCTGCGCTTCCTTGGTGAACTCACGATTTGACTTTTGGTGTTGTTTTGGATTGTTTCATAGGTAGGTCAAATAGGCCTAGTGCCTACTCAGAATTTGTTTGTAGTTTCATCAAACACCTTTAGTTTCATCATGATTTCAATATTGCCTAAAGGAGTTTGATTCGTAGATCTTGACCAGCCCATCTATATATAGCTTAAAGGTGCGATAGCTTGTAGTTTATTGCGCTTGTTTTTGATTAGATCTAATTAGGCAATTGATAGTGATCTCTAAGCTCCGAAGGAGACTTAAGAAAATTATCCTTTACAGAATACCTAAAATACCTGTAATGCACTGAAGCAACTATTTTGGAAGAGTAACAAGTTTTAAGGAATTCAAGGGAGTTGGCTAGTGGGTCTTAGAAAAGGCGCCATTACTGCGGCCATGTCCCTTATTAGTTGTGATGATCGAGGGTCATTAAATGGACCCTTAACAATGAAAGTAGCCACAACTCTTGTGTTGTTGGGTAATTGGATTAACCCCGCATCTGCGTAGGCAGTCCCAATATCACCAGTTTTATTGTAAACACGATATCCCTTTATCATTAGTTTGTAATCAGGATCGTCGCTGAACTCTCCTAAACCTTTTAAAAGACCTGTAGGGAGAAGGCGATTACTTTTAGATGTGCTCATTACTTCTCTGAAGAGATCTCTTGACCTAAGGCTAAGAACTTTCCCTTGATCAACTAGTGCAATAGTGATGGCTAGATCTTTTGCACTGGTTGTATTAGTACCTTTTAAATCTGGTAATTGGTTGTTTATTTTAGTTGCCTCTAAACCCAAAGCTTTGAAACGTTGATTTAGGAAATTAATTCCTCCTATGCGTTTAATTAAAATATTAGTAGCAGTATTATCGCTAACTCTGATCATTTCTGTAGAGACTTCATGCGTTGGGAAACTTTTACCAAGAGGTTGATATGCCATCCATCCTGCTCCTCCACCTATAACGTCCTTAGTAAGCTTTAATCTTTCATCCCACTTAAGGGCTCCAGAATCGATCTTTTGAAGAGTTGCTAATAGAATAGGAATCTTAATAGAGCTTGCGGCCGGTAATATCTTGTTTGGTGAGAGTTGTGCATATTTTCCATTATCAATGAAGAGTAAAAACGCACTTGCATCAATGTCTTTATGCCTTTCAGAAAGATTTCTCCATTGAAAACTTAATGAAGTTAACTCTTTTTGATTCCTTGATCTGTCGAAGAAGATAAGAGGCAATATTTTTCTTGTTTTGTTTCTACTATTATTTTGATTAATCTTGAATGACTTTTGTTGGTGCTTGGATAAATTAGAAGTAACTATATTCTCTCTTTCCTGTTTTAGGACAATCATCTTAAGCGTTGATCCTGCTAATACGCCAAGACCCACTCCATAGAGCAATACTCTTAAGCAAAGTTTTAATTTGCTGGTTATAGTTGATTCGATTTTTGGATTAAGCTTGCTTTTCAAGGAAATTAAATTCAGTAAGTTTTCTTGAGATTAGGTATCTCGTGAGCGAATTGCCCAGCGAATTTGCCTGACTATTCCTCTAAGTAAAGAAACCTCTTCTGTTCGAATCTCAGCTCTTTGAAGCATGGCTCTTATTTTTGACATACGAGCTTTTGATGTGTGCTCAAGCAGAAATCCAACTTCAAGGAGAAGATCTTGAGCATCATTTAGGAAATCGTTAAGTTGAACTGGGTTGGCGGCAGGTAACGTTTGAGATTTATTTGAGATTTCACTGATCATTTTCTTTTCTTGTTTAAACCTATGTAGTTCATGCAGCACAATCCCAACAGCGTGAGAGAGATTTAGTGAAGGATAATTTTCAGCGGTTTCTATGCTTATAACTTTTTGTGCTAATTGAAGTTCATTGTTTGATAGGCCTCGATCTTCTCTACCAAAAACAAGGCCTATAGGCCCTTCTTCAGAGGTTTTAAGTAACCACGTTAAAGCTTCCTTAGAAGAATGTAATGGGATTGCACCATGTTCAATTCGCCCACAGGTTGCAATTACCTTTTCACAATCTGCTATGGCATCTAAAAGACTGGGAAAAAGTTGGGCTTTCTCGAGCAAATGAGAACCTTTAACAGCCATTTGTTTGGCATCTTTATCAGATGGATTGCATTTTGGTTCAACTAGTCTTAACTCATTGACCTCGAAGTTTGCGCAGAGCCTTGCAACACTTCCTAAATTCAAGGCCCCTGCTGGCTCGACAAGAATCACTACGAGTGATTGCTTTGGGATCTTTAGGCTCAATTGATTGAATGTAAGTATTTAAGTAAGTCGGCCATGGTTTGAGGTTCCATTTTGAAGCTAGGCATAGGAGGTGTTCGGCCTTCAATGACTTGACGAATTATTTGAGTGTCATTTAGCCGCTCACTTACTTGATGAAGATTTGGACCTAAAAGTCCCTGTGCGGAAATACCGTGACAGCCAGCACAATTAATTCTGAAAAGGCGACTGCCTTTGTTTAAAGATCCATCAAGGTTCAACGTAGATTTTATGTATGGGTCAGCGCGAAAATGGCCTCTTGAGAATAAGACCAAGAAAATGCATGCTGAAGCCGCAAGAGCAACTACTACTCCTATGAGCAAGCTGTATTTTTGTGTTTTTCCAGTAGCGGTTGATGACGGAGTCGTCACGGAAACTTCTGGGACATGAAACAATTGTGCTTAATAGTCTCCTCTAACGCGAGCAAATGATCGAACCGTTGCTTCTTGGGATTGTCTTAGGACTCGTGCCAATCACTCTTTTAGGCCTATTTGTTAGTGCATGGAATCAGTATCGACGAGGAGATTCTTTGGAGGGCTGAGCATTAGTAACGAGCTATTTCCGTAAAGACGTTGATCTTTGACGATCCACGGTGCGTTTACCTCTAGACCTATGCGAGATGAATGCTCACAAATTACTAAAGAGTCATGCTTAAGCCAATTTCCGTTCAGAAGTGATTTAAGTACGACTGGATATAGCTTTGAACTATATGGGGGGTCTAAATAAACAAGATCAAAGCGAGGATCTGGAAATTTCGAAGCATTTTGCCATTCTATTTTTCGGCAGTCTTTCTTAAGTAAGCTAATTACCTCATGAATTAAGACCTCTATGCAACATTGATTTGATAGACCAGAAGAGGTCTTTATAAGATTTGATTTACATATTTGAGCTGTTTTTGGGTCTTTTTCTACAGCTATTACTCTTGCAGCTCCTTTTTGTAGTGCTTCACATCCCATTATTCCGCTACCGCTGAAGAGGTCCAGCCAATGGCAATCAAACAACTTATCTCTTAAAAGATTCATAGCAGCTTCTCTTACTCTGGCTGATGTTGGTCTTGTCCCTTGGCCGATTGGACTTTGTAGTTTTCTTCCTCCTG
>QCRX01000032.1 GCA_003209275.1 Prochlorococcus sp. AG-463-P14 | reverse complement strand
GGAATTTTAAGTCCCATTCCTCCAAATGCTACTAGAACTATTGGGGATGTATATGAATTAATTTCAGTTAGATATGCATTTGGAATAGATTTTGGTCTTGATGAAGTCAATCCTATTAATTTCTCCTTAACTCCCCATTGCATAGGCATAGAGAAAGGGCATCTCAATAAAAGATCTCCTCGGGCATAATCTAATTTGAATCTTTCCGCATATTCTTCGAAATAACCTCCTAAAGGAGTATAAATATCATCCCACCCAAAGTTACCCATCCAAATTAAATGAGTATCGAGTTGAGAAGCAAGTTCTGATGCCGATGGAGGTACATCTCCAAGAATAATTGCTGGCATATTCTGTTTACGAATCCACGCTACTTCGTGTTTTATTTGTTCAGTAAGCCTTGTATTTAATGCAGCAAGAGCCTCTAAAGTCTCACTAAGGTTTACATCTAAGGCATTATCTTGAATCATTCCTATATCCCATTGCAATCTCCTATATTCAACAGGTATATCCTTAAATACCAAAGTTAAGAATTTAATATCAACAATTGAACTTACTACTAATCTTAAATCTGGTCTAAGTAAATGAATTTCTGAAAATACAGCTGCCTGTCTTGCTGCGTGGCCATAACCATGGCTACTTAAACAAAGATAAATCAGCATCTTATGGTATTTGAGTTATCAAAAAGAACCTCTTTATATGCAATTGATGCATCCGAGCGATACCATCTGTGAGAGACATGTTCAAGTTGGCAATTATTAAATTCAACCCATGAAAAATGACATAATGATTCTCCAATGTCGTCAATTGCTCTTCTAGGAACGCACGCTGCATTTAAATATCTAGTCCCCCAGCAATCTTGAACAAAAGTAGATCGATAACCTTTACCTTTTTTCAATGCATGATGCATATGTCCAAAAACTACCAAGTCAGGCAGACGTTCTTTTCGAATCTGGTCAAGTGCTAAGGCAAGGTCTTTATCTCCCCAATCGATAGCTGGTAACTTCCAATCTCTTCCGCATGGACTTGAAGCTTCTGAACCAAGTCCTGTTGGCCCAGAATGAGCCAAAATAATTAGAGGTATTTGCCTCGGAGCAGTTTTGGCTGCAAAAACTATCCGATTTATTGATTCTTCAAGCGATACCTGACCATATACTCTCTCCATTTCACTAGAAAGATGGAATCCACCGCCTGCTGAACATGGTCTGGCACCAACTAATGCCAAATTCGGCTTTTCCCATTCTGTAAGCCTCCATCCACAATGTCTCTCTCCCAATAAAGAAAGCTGAGTCCTTAATAGATCTCCTGTGCGGTCATACCCTCTATCATGATTTCCAAGTATTACTGCAGTTGGATAGGGAAGATTATTAATAGCCTTTACGGTCTTCAAATCACCTTCTCCAAGATCACCAACAAAAAGAACCCCATCAGGTTCCAGTCGCCGGAGCAGTTCCTGATCTTCTGAAACCCAGGAACCATGAAGATCTCCTGCGATTGCAAGACGAAAAAATGTCAGTTTGAATTCGTGGCTAGCTCTATACTGCCTCAAATTGCATAACTGAACCCTGATTACCGCTGTTTCCGCCTACAAGACGGTTTCACCGGTTCCCAAAAGGAGGGAAGGAATTGTTGAAGCAATCAATGATCTGCGGGAAAAACGAAATGCAGTCATACTCGCTCACTATTATCAGGCAGCTGAGATCCAAGATGTAGCTGACTTCATTGGAGACTCACTTGAACTATCAAGGAAAGCTGCTGAAACAGATGCTGAAGTCATTGTTTTCTGCGGGGTTCATTTTATGGCAGAAACGGCAAAGATACTCTCCCCTGGGAAGAAAGTTCTTTTGCCCGATCTTGATGCTGGTTGCACATTAGCGGATGATTGTCCCTCAGATGAATTTTCTAATTTTCGTAAAAAACACCCTGATCATTTTGTAGTAAGTTATATAAATTGCACGGCTGCTGTAAAAGCTCAAAGTGATTTAATCTGTACTAGTAGTAATGCAGTTGAACTAGTAAAACAATTACCATTAAATCAGCCAATTTTATTTGCACCTGACCAGAATCTAGGAAGGTGGGTACAAAGACAGAGTGGTCGAAACTTAACAATATGGCCAGGCAGGTGTGTAGTTCATGAAGCATTTAGCGAAGAAGCGCTACTAAAGCTAATGCTCAAATATCAAAATGCCGAAGTAATAGCCCACCCAGAATGCCAAGCGAATTTGTTAGAACTTTCCGATTTTATTGGCTCGACGAGTAAATTACTAAAATATACAGAAGATAGTAATTGTGAATCATTTATTATTTTGACTGAGCCTGGAATACTTCATCAAATGAGAATAAATATGCCAGATAAAACCTTTATAGAAGTTCCAGGGATCGACGGCTGTAGTTGTAATGCATGTCCTTACATGAGATTAAACACACTAGAGAAACTACTAAGTTGCCTGAAAGAAATGAGACCCTCAATAGAAATGGATGAAGAGCTTAGATTAAAAGCTTATAAGCCAATCAAGGCTATGCTAGATATGAGCAAATAGATCATTACTTCTAGCAAAAATTTATTGAATAGATAAAATCCAAAATATAATTCCAATCGGAGACTTCCCTAGTTTTTATCACCTATAATATACATGATTTACAAGAATCAATCTCTATATAATGCAATGGATTTGAATGCAGAAGACCTCAATCTATTCCTTGTTGTTCTTGGGGGAAGGGCAAATGGCTGCCATGTAGAACTTCATGACGTACGCTGGGTAATAGGTAAATCAATTGAGGATACTTTCTCACAACTTAAAAAAGAATGGTTTGGCCAGAAAGAAGGTCTCCATCTTGATAGCTATATGATTATAAAATTCATTGATGGTTATGAAATAAAAATCATTAAAAAAAACAAGCAACAGCCTACCCCGAGTATAAGAAAAGAAAAGAAGTTATGGTTTGTGAATCTAGGAGGTTACAACAAAGAGAGCTTACAAGAATTGCATAGATTTGGTCTAACTGTTGCAACATCCGCTTTCGAAGCTAAAAGCAAAGCGAAAAACACTTTTGATTTTACAGCAAAAAATATCCACGTTGACAATTTAAGATTATTTAACCAATTAGAAAGAGTAGATAATTGTTACTCTATAGAAGAAGTGATTGATCATCAGATATTTTTAATGCCAGACAAACTAAATAGAGCACAGCCAATACGTCCGGATTGGTATGGTTATCAAAAGATTAGTTAAATAATAAATCGATAATATATTATTAGATTCTTAATGGACTAGACAATCTAGCTTTCAAAGCGTTTGACAAGTTAGTAGTTTTTGGATTAAAAGATTGACTAAGGCTTAACGAATTAACAAGTTCAGTCTCTGCTATCTTGTACTGAATATCTTTATACGTACCAATATCTTCTCGTGTTAAAACTAATGCTTGTTGATCAGAAATTTTGGCTTCAATGTCAGGTTTAATTCCATTCTTATGAATATCTGTACCATTAGGTGTTAAGTATTTTGCAACTGTTACTGTGAGCCCAGAGCCATCAGATAATCCTCTAACTGATTGTACCAAGCCTTTCCCAAATGTTTTAACACCAACTAATGTTCCTCTCTTATTATCCTGTATAGCTCCAGAAAGAATTTCACTTGCACTTGCAGACCCTTCGTTGACTAAAACAACAACTGGTTTAATCGTCAAAGCTCTACCATTCGCTTTCCTTACATCCTTGATTCCATTCCTTGTCAAAGTACTAACAATTGTTCCTTCATTTAACCATTGTCTTGCTATATCAATACTTGCCTCAAGAAGTCCGCCAGGATTACTTCTTAAATCCAGTACATAACCCAAAGCATTATCTTCTTCTAACTTATTAATTGCAAGCTTCATTTCTTTAGATGAATTAGCATTAAATTGCTTTAATCTTATGTAACCTACCTTTAAGCCTCCGGAAGTTTTATTAAGTTGGCTATCAACAGCGTTAATAGCTATTCTATCTCTTATAAGTGGAACTTCAATTAGAATCCCTTGACGGGTTAAACCTAAAGTTACTTTGGTTCCTCTTTTCCCTCGAATTAACTTGACGACATTTTCAATTGTCATTCCACTAGTTGACTGGCCATCAATAGATACGATTACATCTTTTTGTTTTATCCCTGCACGGAAAGCAGGCGTACCTTCTATAGGTGAAATAACTACTACTTGGTTAGTCTTCTTATCTAAAGATAATTGTATCCCAACTCCAGTAAGCTCTCCGGAGGTATCAATCCTCATCTCCTTAAACTCTTTAGGTTCTAGAAAGCGTGTATATGGATCTCCTAAACTCGACAACATCCCACGAATTGCCTCATATGAATGTGCAGCATCAACATAATTTTTTGATAACAACTCTCTACGTAGATTTATCCACTCCTTAGAGTCATATTTACCTGAAGAGTCTAAATAATCTCTGTATACTATTTGCCAAACTTGATCAATAACTTCTTTGGGGCTATTTCTTACTGCAGACGTGGCTGTGCGTGGTAAAGCAATTACCGGCAAAAGATTTTTAGGTAATAATGACAGGCCAGTAATAACTAGCGATCCAAGCGCAACTAATTTCAAACGAGAAATAAAGAGGGATCTATTTTCTTTAAAAAACATATGATCTAATTGTTCTTAATTATTTATCATGTTAATTAAGATGGTTCGACCCATTTACCATCTTCTTTGATTAAATCTACTAATGCCTTGACGCCTTCATCTTCAGGCACTTTACGGATTTCTTCCCTTCCACGATAAAGAGCAATTACTCCAGGCCCCTTACCAACATAACCATAATCAGCGTCTGCCATTTCGCCAGGCCCATTAACAATGCATCCCATAACTGCTATATCAAGTCCTGTCAAATGGGAAGTTGCTCCTCTAACCTTCTTAACCACTTCCTCCAGATTAAATAATGTACGGCCACAGCTTGGACAACTAATATATTCCACCATTGTTTTACGTAATCCCACAGCCTGAAGTATTGAATAACACACAGGAATTTCTTTAATTGGATCCTCTGTTAGAGATACGCGAATAGTATCTCCCAAACCCTCAGATAAAAGTGTTGCGATTCCAGCTGTACTTTTTATCCGACCATAATCACCATCTCCAGCCTCTGTTACACCTAAATGCAGCGGATAATTAAAACCTTCCTTATCCATTGTATCTGCCATCATTCTATAGGCTGCTAACATAACTGGAGCTCTTGATGCTTTCATAGATACAACAATATTATGGAAGTCTAATGAATGACATATACGTACAAATTCCATCGCTGATTCAACCATGCCTTTAGGTGTATCTCCATAAGTAAATAACATTCTTTCGGCTAATGAACCATGATTAACACCTATTCGAAGAGCTTTATTTTGCTTTTTCAAGGCATTAACTAGAGGTTCAAACCTTTGTACAATTCTTTCTTGAATAGATTTAATCTCGTCTGTGGAAAACTCTGTTCGATTTGGATTAGGTTTCTCAAAAACAAATAGTCCTGGATTAATTCTCACTTTATCTACATGATTCGCCACTTCAAGGGCAATTTTCATTCCATTGTGATGCACATCAGCTACTAACGGCACAGGAATATATGTTGTTTCCAAGCGCTTTCTTATCTCACCGACCGCTTTGGCACTAGCAAGTGTCGGAACAGTAAGTCTAACTATTTCACATCCGACTTCATGCAAGCTACGAATAGCAGCTGTTGATCCTTCAATATCAAGAGTATCTTCGTTAATCATTGATTGAACTCTTACTGGATGCTCGCTCCCAATAGCTATCTCTCCAACCATGACGGTACGGGTAGGACGACGAACGATCTGAGTGGAATACCTCCTAGAGATTGCGTCTGGGTTTGGAACCAAGGTGGTAGTCATCGATTACCGGACCTCTCAACGCCATCCAAGATTGACATATCAACCTCATTTTCGTATACCTTTCAATCTATTAGATATATCTAGAAGATCTTCACGCATAAGAGAAAAGGGGGTTCCCTCTGCTTTTGATGGATTTCTTAAAAGGTATGAGGGGTGAAAAAGTGGCATTACTAATCGTCCTTCCCAAGACTGCCATTTACCCCGAAGATTGCTTATCGGCTCATTATTGCCAAGCAAGGTCTTTACAGCAGTAGCCCCCATCAAAGTTATTACTAAAGGATCAACAAGATTGATCTGTTGAGATAGCCAAGGCATAGAGAGATCAATTTCTTTCTTTGTAGGACGGCGATTATTCGGAGGCCTGCACTTAATAACATTAGAAATATATGCATCCTTTTCAGGATTTATTCCAACACTTTCTAAAAGCTTATTCAACAGTATTCCTGATCTTCCAACAAATGGCTCTCCCTTCTCATCTTCATGAGCTCCAGGTGCCTCGCCAATAATCATTAATCTTGCACGTGGATTCCCTCGGCCGACTACAACCTTAGGGAGATCGCCACTAGCAAGGCAAGAAGAGCAAAAAGAAAGTTTTTTAGTAGTGTCCAATAATAAATTCAAAGCCAATCAAATTCATTAAATCTAATTTTTAGAGCCTTGAGTAGTTGGAACAAGAAGAAGGAATTGATTTTTCTCTGGATCAAGGATCCAGGCTTCAGCTCCAAAGGAATAAGCTTTGGGTTGGCCAACAACACTTCCACCTTTTACTATTAGCCTTAGGAGCCATTTATTAATTTCTTTAATTGGTTCTAAAGAAGGTTCACCTTTAAGGCAAATTGCCAGCACTCGGCCTTTCTTAGGCCATGGTCGATTATCAGAAGGTCGATAAAACTGAATTTCTGTTCCCATGGGATGAAAAATTACCCAGTGACTCTCACTTACCCCCTTTCTAACTTCAGCATCCAAAGCAAAGCTATAGAACTCAGCGAGTTCCTTTGGCTTTGCAGATGCGATAACCAAACCAACTTCAGGTCGGACCATCAAAAACTTCCAAGAATTAAAATAGGTTGTTTAGTTCACAACATCCGGCAGGATGTGCTCTTTAAGCATGCCTATTAAGAGAGGTACTGCCCTATGCAAGATCTGTCATTAATATCCCAAAGGGCTGTATCACTGCAACCCTCTCTAACTTTGGCAATAAGTGCCAGAGCACAAGCTTTAAAGCAGGAAGGGAAAGATATATGCAGCCTCAGTGCAGGAGAGCCTGATTTCGACACACCTACATTCATAGTTGAAGCAGCTATAAAAGCTCTTCGTGATGGAGTAACCCGTTATGGTCCAGCTGCAGGTGATCCAGAGCTCAGAGAAGCCATTGCAGAGAAGCTCACCAAGTTAAACAATATACCTACAGAAGCCAACCAAGTACTAATAACAAATGGTGGAAAGCAAGCTATATATAACCTATTTCAGATAATTCTCAATCCAGGCGATGAAGTAATAATACCAGCACCTTATTGGCTTAGTTATCCAGAGATAGCTCGACTAGCAGGAGCAAAACCTATAGTCATTTCCTCGAAATCTGAAAATGGGTTCAAACTTGATTTACAGATACTTGAACAAGCAATTGGGAGTAAAACTCGGCTATTAATTATCAATTCTCCTGCGAATCCCACAGGTCGAGTGATGACCAAAAGTGAGATGGAATCTATTGCCAAAATTCTTCGGCGACATCCTCAAGTACTAGTAATGACAGATGAAATATATGAATTTCTTCTTGCGGACGATCAAGTCCACAACAGTTTTGCCTCTATAGCACCTGACATTGCTGATCGAATTTTCACTGTAAATGGTTTTGCTAAAGGATGGGCAATGACAGGATGGCGTATTGGATATCTAAGTGGTAACCCACAAGTGATTAAGGCGTCCATTGCTCTTCAAAGCCAAAGTACTAGTAATGTTTGCAGCTTTGCGCAGAAAGGAGCTTTAGCAGCCCTCCAAGGGTCATATGAATGTGTTCATGAAATGTCAAAAATTTATAATCTTCGTAGAGAGACACTTGTCTCTGGCCTCAACAGAATTAAAGGTTTAACTCTAGAACCACCTAAAGGAGCTTTCTACGCATTTCCTCAACTTCCCAAAGAAGCCATAGACTCAATTAGTTTTTGTAAACTTGCCCTTGAAGAAGCAGGTTTAGTAGTAATACCAGGGAAAGCCTTTGGAAATGATCATTGTATTAGGGCTTCATGTGCAGTTTCAAGGAGCACTATTGAAAATGGTCTAGAGCGGCTTAAAAAGGTCATGTCAATCCTCTGATTATAATTTTGTTTTTAAATTGATCTTATGAAGCTAAACCGAAAGAAAGCGACCATAACCTTATTGATTTTTTTCATAGGTACTTTTAACTTATTAAATAAAAGAGTCGAATCTGAAACTTCTCTAACTATTGGAGCGATACCAGATCAAAACCCTGAGAAACTAAATCGTTTATACAGCTTACTATCTTCTGAACTCAGCAAAGAACTGAAAGTTCCAGTCAAATATATACCTGTCACTAATTATACTGCTGCAGTAACTGGATTTAGGACAGGAAGCCTAGATTTAGTATGGTTTGGCGGGCTTACAGGTGTACAAGCAAGATTACAAAGACCTGGTTCCAAAGTCTTAGCTCAGAGAAATATTGATAGAAAGTTTCACAGCGTTTTTATAGCTAATACTAACAGTCAAATCTCACCTATCAAGAATATCAGAGAACTGAAGGTTTTCAAAGGTAAACGCTTTACTTTTGGATCAGAGAGTTCAACATCTGGAAGGCTAATGCCTCAATATTACTTACAAAAAGCTGGGATAAAATTAAATGATTTCAAAGGTGGTAGGCCTGGATTTAGCGGTAGTCATGATGCGACCATAGCGTTAGTTCAAAGTGGTTCATATGAAGCTGGTGTTCTTAACGAACAAGTCTGGAAATCAACCATTCAAAAGAGTAAAGTTGAGCTCTCTAAGGTAAAAGTTATTTGGAGAACACCAGCCTATGCAGACTATCACTGGTTAGTCCAACCCAACCTTGATAATAAGTTTGGATTAGGCTTCACAAATAAAATCAAAAAAGCTCTTATAGGCTTAAATAAAAAATCAAATGACCAAGCAAAAATACTGAATTTATTTGGAGCCGAGAAATTTATACCTTCTAATTCTAAGAACTACGATAAAATTGAAAAGGTCGGTAGGCAGCTTGGAAAAATTAGATGATACCTATTCTAGAGCTAAATAAAGTTACAGTAGAAAATAACAACTCAACTTTACAGCGATTAAGGAATATAGATTTATCCATCTATGCAGGAGAGAAAATAGCTATTTTAGGATCAAGTGGGGCTGGTAAGACAACTCTAATCTCAGTGGCGAATGGGAGCCTAACTCCAAAAATTGGAAAAGTTAAGTTTAAAGGCTTAGAAATAAAAAGCCTGACACCACGTCAAAGAACTGGCATAGCAACACTCTGGCAAGATTTAAGACTTATAGAAGAACTGAGTGTTTGTCAAACCATCAACTGTGGCGCTCTTGGACGTCACAATCTCATGTGGGCAATAGCCAACCTTATTGGATCTATCGAAGCAGATATCAACATTCGATATCTTCAGGCAGTCGATCTACCTTCAGAAATACTTAACGAACCAATTATAAATCTTTCTGGAGGTCAAAGACAAAGAGTCGCGATCGCTAGAGTCATTCGTCAACATGCAGAACTATTACTTGCAGATGAACCTTTGTCGAATCTAGAACCAAAACTTATTAATGAAATCCTTCAACTT
Source organism: Prochlorococcus sp. AG-463-P14 (assembly GCA_003209275.1). GTDB lineage: Bacteria > Cyanobacteriota > Cyanobacteriia > PCC-6307 > Cyanobiaceae > AG-463-P14. Next base: position 726 of record QCRX01000032.1, on the reverse strand, counting down.
CTTATAAAAGATAAGAGCTCAGAAGATTTCTCTATTCCAAATACTTCTCTTATAAGTCTTCACCGTCCAGATCTCATTAATAGTTTTACACGCATAATCGGTATAAAAGAGGGGAACTTAGTTCTAGACAAATCGCCTAAACACATCGATTCTTCAGATATAGAACTGTTATATAGCAAAGAATGAATCGAATAATTTTAGCACCAACACTTCTAATCTTTTTACCAGCTCTTGCATTAATTCCTGTTCTTATTAATCTAATCAAAGATATTCATACAGGTGGGATAGAACTATTAAGTGCTTTCTTGCAAGCTGCAATCTACCCATCAGTAGATAAGATTGTAGTCGAAAGTGCCTGGAATGGATTACAATTAACTATAACTATAGCGTTGACAAGTTGGATAATCAGTTCAGGCATAGGATTACTTCTAGGTTTAATAAGCTCAAGTATTTTTTGGAGAACATTAAATATTAGTGAATGGATAGCAAGACTGATCAGACAATGTTTAGCAATCCCCAGATCAATACATGAACTGATCTGGGGATTGCTTTTACAAGGCTTACTGGGATTAAGCCCAGTAGTGGCAATAATCGCAATCTCTATACCCTACTCATGTTTCGTAGCAAGAGTTTTTAGTGGTCAGTTAGATGCCCTTGACCATAAAGGTCTAAATGCACTTATTCAGGGAGGCACAAAACCCTTCTCAGCAATAGTTACATCTCTGA
>QCRX01000031.1 GCA_003209275.1 Prochlorococcus sp. AG-463-P14 | reverse complement strand
CTAATCTCAAGGTAGATAAGTTACTTAAGGATAAGCCTTAAACAACTGCTGCAAGGGCCATGCGAGCAATCTCACGATTATCAAGACCAATTTCAGTAAGTGAATCTTGGTAAGCAATCATGAATTCCTCCATCAACTCTTCTCTTTCCATATGAAGGACTGAGGCATCTTTAGCCACCTCATCAAGCATCGAGCGAATCAAAGGAAGATTTGCCTTATTGGCTTCCATTAACTCCTGCTTGCAAGTTGCCAAGTTGGCTTTTAACCAGGTCTGCCCATAATTCAAATGAAGGTATTCATCCTGAACAACACCTTCGGTGATCTTTTTCGCGAAAGGATCTGCTACACGAATGTATACATGGTAAGCAGAGATAGCAAAAGCCTCGATAAGTATTGCCTGGATGAGAAAGCAGGTAGTCAACTTTCCTTCTGCTAAAGCAGTTTGAAAATTGCCATGTAGCGAAGCAAAAAATTCTTTTGCAAAAGGCATATCTGGAGCTACACCAAGATTTTTCCCGCAAGCGGTAAAACCTCTCATGTGTTTCAGCTCCATTTTCCCCAGTTTTTCAAGCTCCTCAGCCTGATCTGGGATCAGAGTACCTATCGCGAAATAATTGTCATGAGCTTCCTGTTCGCCCTCAATAACAATGGCATTAATGCGGCTGTAAGCGTCCTTGTAGGCCTCAGAACTGAAGTCAGGAAGTTCGGCTGAGGATCCATCCGGACGATCCAGCACTTCAATCTCAGTTGATTGGAGGGTCGGCATAGATCTCTTCAAAATTAAGCAATAGGGTGGACTTTAACCACCTATCGTGAAAATGGTCTTTTTTTTCTTAGTCCGTAGTGGTTAGTTAATAATTCGAATAAAGCTCAAAGAAGGATTTTCTACCCTTCAAGGGGGGGCCAATTACTTGACATGAGGCTGGTCAAAAGCTTCACCCAATGATCTATAAGCACTTTTTTAATGTCATTTCCCAAAGCTGAGCTTGCGCCTCTGCTATCACCAATGACCCCACTATGACTAAGGTCTTCAGTCAACCAAGCCCAGGGGGCCGCCCCTTCAAGGCTCCAACCTTCAGGAGGTGTGGCTGCCGACTCTGGGGAGATATGGTCTCCATCAAAAGGCCTTTCAGAACCAACTAATTCTGGAGCCAAAGAGAGCATGAGACTTGTTTCAGCTAGACCTGCATGCAAACCACTTTCTCTCTCCAAGACCGGAATTAAATCTTGCAAAGAAGAAACACCCCTCCAAAGGAAGCAAGGCAACACTGACATGGAAGGACATTGCATCCTTAACTCTCTAGCTGCAGCCTCTAATAAGCCAATCTGGCCGCCATGGGCATTAAACAAAAGAAGTCTCCTAACTCCTATGGAAGAGAGCTGCTGGCCAACTTCCATTACCAACTGCAATAAAAGTGACGCCGAGATAGAAATTGTCCCAGGGAAAGACGAATGTTCAGGAGAAAAACCCAGTGCTTGAGAAGGCAAAATCCAAACTGGCATGGAGCTTGGTAATCGACTTAAGACCTCTTCAGCAATCCTTTCCGAAAAAAGACTATCTGTTGCAAGTGGAAGATGAGGACCATGTTGTTCACACGCTCCCAATGGCCAAATCAAGGTAGATCCTTCTTCCTGAGCGGCCTCTTTAGCTTTATTCCAGCTAAGAGAATCAAATCGTTTAGATCCAGAATTAATAGTCATTACTACTTTCCAAAAGAAGAAGCTCTGCCTGCCTGTCAGAATGGTCAATCGACAAACACTTTGGCCCCATGGCCGGATCAAGCAGTTCGAAGCCCAATAAACCAAACGCACCGAGACCTGCGCTGGACGCACCTCGCAAACCATTGCAGGTAATGCACATAAGCAGGAAAGAGGAGCAGGAGCGCCTTAAAAGAGAAACTGAATCCAAGCAAGGCACTGCTAACAAAGCTTCTAAGGAAGCAGAGAAATCAACTAATTCTCCAGTTAGGCCTGAATCTTCCCATGCAACAACCTCCTTTGGCCGTCAGGTTGACGAAGAAAGTGTTGAAGGCATCTCCATGGCGGACCTGCTTGGCCAGGCCGATAGATCTAGTACTAGCCCACAAAAGCAGTGGGATGCAAGTCCTGCACGCAGTGTTGATGATTTTGACTTTGACGAAGACGCTTTCTTAGCCGCACTAGATGAGAATGAACCAATAGGAGCGACTGGCGAGATTGCTAGAGGTTCAGTGATAGGAATAGAAAGCGATGGAGTTTATGTAGATATAGGAGGGAAAGCCCCAGGGTTTATGCCAAAAAATGAATGTGGATTGGGAGTAATTACAAACCTGAAGGAACGCTTCCCAAAAGGTTTAGAAGTTGAAGTACTCGTAACCCGTGAACAAAATGCAGATGGGATGGTAACGGTTAGCTGTAGGGCTCTTGCTCTAAGAAAAAGTTGGGAAAAACTTCGTGAAATGGAGAAAGAAGGAAAAGTTTTACAAGTAAAAATAAATGGTTTTAATCGCGGAGGTGTTACATGCGACCTAGAGGGATTGCGCGGATTTATTCCACGCTCTCAACTCGAAAACGGGGAAAAGCATGATTCTCTTGTAGGCAAAACACTTGGCGTTACTTTCTTAGAGGTCAATCCTGATACAAGAAAGTTAGTCCTCTCAGAGAAACGTGCTGCTATTGCTGCTCGCTTTGCAGAACTTGAAGTAGGTCAACTCGTAGAAGGGAAAGTTTCAGCTATTAAGCCTTATGGTTTCTTTATTGATCTTGGAGGAGTAAGTGGTCTCCTTCATCAGTCAATGATCACTAATGGGGGGCTTAGATCATTAAGAGAAGTCTTCGACTTAGGAGATCAAATAAAAGCAATAGTCACTGAACTAGATCCAAGTAGAGGTCGGATAGGGTTAAATACTGCACTCCTTGAAGGGCCACCTGGTGAGATTCTTGTTGAAAAAGACAAAATAATGGCTGAAGCTGTAGATCGAGCAAATAAAGCTCGTAACGTCCTCAGGCAAAAAGAACAAACCGCTCAATGATGGATGTCATTCCACCCTTAAAGATGACTTCTCAAAGAAGAGCTGATTGGGAGCTTGACTTTTACTCTCGCCCAATTCTCGAACCAGATGGGAAAAAGAGATGGGAGTTACTTATAACAAGCTCTGAAGATTTTGATAACAAAAAACCATTTCGATGGGAAAAAAAATGTCCAGCTAGTGAAGTGAATTCTTTGTGGTTAGCTAAAGCTCTTCAAGAAGCAATTGAAGCAGCAAAAATAGAGGGCTGGGGCTCTCCATTAAGAATTCGCTGTTGGCGCTCTTCCATGAAAACAATGATTAAAAGAGCCGCTACGGAATTAGGGCTAGAGGTAATCCCAAGCCGACGCACATACACTTTGATCGAATGGTTATCGCAAAGAGAAAAAGATGTTTATCCAAACGAGGAAGGCTATATGACTGGTCCCATAGCTCCGCCAGCCTCACGAATTCGCAATCAACCCCTTCCATTACCTGAAACGGTTAGAGGAGATGCATGGAGCTTGGCATCTCTTTCAGTTGAATTACTTCGAGAAGCAGAAGATTGGCCTATTGAATTCCGTGGTCTTCTCCCAATTCAAAAATCAATTGACGATAACTATTCAATTCCGGGATTACGACTATTCAGCAAAACCAGAGCGCTCGCATTAGCTGGTTGGTTGAGCTCACTTGAGCCCGTAAAACTAGTTGTGGAATCTAATCAACTTGTTCTAGAAGCTGGACAGGATGATCGCTGGCTAGTAAGTGACTTAAAAGGTCAAATAGCAGAAGAAGCCTCTCGAAGCTTTAACACTTCAAGAGAAAAAACTAGTGGTCTCCAATTCATTTCTGTACAAACCACCCCTGACGAAAAACAGTTTAGTGGTTTCTGGATGTTAAAAGACTTACCCGATTAATTAACAATTTCAAGATAATATTTAAAGGAATGTCTGCACATCTAAGTTTCCAAATTGTTAACTAGAATAATTAAAAACTGGGACTGGGTTGAGTGCACACAAGGTTCATACCTTGAGTCAGATCTTCTAAAAAGATATGGCTTTAAGCATGGTTTCTTCAATAAAAGATTTCAGTATCAAAACCCTGAAAAGTTATCTAAAGTTCTAGGAGAGAACCTTAGTATTCATTCATGTAAACAAATACATGGAAATAACGTAATCGAAGCTTCAGTGGCGAAAAGCTGCCAAACAATAGAGGCGGACGGGTTGCTAAGCGATAAGCCAAAACAAAGCCTCTGGATCGCCAGTGCTGACTGTATCCCAATACTAATTGCTGACAATAAAACTAGAAATGTTGCGGCCTGTCATGCAGGCTGGCGAGGTATCTCAAAAGGAATTCTGAGAGAGGTCTTAAGCAAATTGCGGATTCGGGGCTCACAGCTTAACTCAATAATAATTGCACTTGGGCCGGCAATAAGTGGCAAGAATTATCAAGTTGACGATTCAGTAGCTAACTCTATTTATCAAAGTGTTAGCAATGACAATTCTATATCCTCAAACAATTCAGAGTCAATCAAAAGGTTAATTAAATTAGGGATTCTTGAGCATGACAAAGATCCTGATCGCTTCCTTCTAGACATACGTTTAGCTGCTTTCCATCAGTTAATACAATCTGGACTAAATGGTAATCAGATCAGCATCTGTCCTATTTGCACTTTCGCAGAACCAAACATTTTTCACTCCAGAAGAAGGGATAATTTGAAAAAGATCCAATGGAGTGGAATAGTTTCTTCAGATAATTAACTAGTTAAAATCTTTCTAGCTACAGCCTCGGCAGCTCTAATACCATCAATTCCAGCAGAAAGTATGCCTCCCGCATAACCTGCCCCCTCTCCAGCAGGAAAAAGTCCTTTGGTATTTATTGATTCTAAGCACTCATCTCTTGGAATTCTTACTGGCGAAGAAGTGCGTGTTTCAATACCAGTCAAAATCGCATCAGATAAAGCAAAAGAAGGCAGCTTTTTAGCGAAAACAGGCAGTGCTTCTTTAATAGCCTCTAACAAAACTAAAGGCAATGATTCATTTAAATCTGCAAGACTCACTCCTGGCATATAGGACGGCTTGACGACTCCAAGGGCCACTGAAGGTTTAGATGCAATAAAATCCTCAACTCTCTGGGCCGGAGCTAGGTATTCGCCTCCACCAAGAAGAAAAGCTTTTTTCTCCAGATCCTGCTGAAAAATCACTCCAGCCAATGGATCACCTACCCATCGCTCATACTTCACTAAGTCTTGCGGCTCAAGATTGACCACCAAAGCACTATTTGCATTTCGCTCATTCCTAGTGTGCTGACTCATGCCATTTGTAACCAAACACCCTTCCTCTGAAGTAGAGGCAACTACAAGGCCCCCTGGACACATACAAAAGCTATAAACGCACCTTCCATTAGTAGCGTGATGAACCAATTTGTACTCAGCATGTCCCAATTGCGGGTGACCAATCATTGGACCCCATCGATCTCTATCAATCAATAACTGAGGATGCTCGACACGAAACCCCACCGAAAAAAGTTTTTGCTTCAAAGTCACTCCCACTCTGTCCAACATGTAGAAGCTATCTCTAGCCGAATGACCTAGGGCAATAACAAGATGGCTTACTGCAATTTTGCTTCCATCTGAAAGCTTTAATCCCTCTACTTCAAAAGACTTTTCTTCAGCTTGATTGTTTGAATTTGATTTTAAAAACAATTCATCCATCCTCGTCTCAAATCGAATCTCGCCGCCCAATTCTTCGATTCTGGATCTAAGTCCACGTACAACAGTTGCTAACTTAAATGTCCCTATATGAGGTCGATGAAGTGTCAAAATTTCTTCATTAGCTCCACTAGCAACTAATTCTTCTAGGACTTTGCGACCGTAATAATCTGGATCACTAACTTGGCTATATAACTTCCCATCAGAGAAGGTCCCCGCCCCACCTTCACCAAATTGAACATTGGATTCTGGATTTAAAGGACTTTTTCTCTTCCAAAAACTAAAAGTTTCAATAGTACGTTCTTTGACAGGCTTTCCTCTTTCAATTAACAAAGGTCGGAGCCCCATCTGTGCAAGTACTAACGCTGCAAAATATCCACAAGGACCTGCACCTACGACAACTGGGCGATGTGTTTTGTCAAAAGCAAATCCTTCTGGCACCTTCAGAACGGTTTTATAGTTTGAAGATGGTGCTTTATTCACTTTCTTATCAAGGGCGAATTTCCTAAGCAATGTTTCCTCTTCTTTAACTAAAATATCAACCGAATAGATCACCTTAATTGATTGATTAGAACGAGCATCAATACTACGTTTGACTAATTTGTGTCTTATCAATTCGCAGGGAGTAATCCTCAATTTCTTAATAATCAATCGTTCTAAGTCCTCTGGAGAATGATCCAAAGGAAGCTTTAATTCATTCAAGCGAAGCACTTTTTAGCCTCAAAAAAAATTAAGCAGGAAGGCAAGGTCGAATTATCAAAGCATTATTCATAGAATTATAAACCTCATTTATTAATACTGATCAAAAATAGATTTTTAGTCATTCACTTATACAAGTTCAAACCGGATTATTTCCTATTAAACTTGAATCATTTTGACATTTAGAGCTGGCCAAACCTTCAAATATAAGGTCTTGAATTAACTCCTCAGAGCTTCCAATAGGTTTTATGCCTGCAACCAAAATACCATCTATTGACCCTCTTGGATACAAATTCACACGTGTTCTTCTTGGCAGCTTTTCTTTTAGCCAATCCCTTACATCTTCCTCCTTAGAAGGTTCGACTTGGAGACAAGCGATCCTAACGGTATATGTGCGATTATGATCCCCAATTAAAAGTAACGATGAACTACGAACCTGCAATATTTCTGCTGCAAAAATTTGACTTGGGAAAAACAAGCTAATAACTAGAGTAAGAAAAAATATAAGTTTTATTTGCTTCATTACAGAAGTTGGGCACATATATGGCAATGAAAATGTTGGCCTTTAATAGCTCCAGGTTTTGAAGAATTCAGTGTTATCTCCATAGCTAATTAAGGTTGCTCAGGCAGTCCAACCATCTGTGCATTACTCTTCCCAGGTGGAACCATTGGGTAACAATTCTCCCCCCTTCTAACATGAACATCTATCAATGTTGGTCCTGGTTCGGAGAAAGCTTGCTGAAGTTTTTCACTTAAATCCTTACGATCATTAATTAAAATTCCACCCACTCCAAAAGATTTTGCCAATGCTACAAAATCAGGCATCCCATTCAACATATCTGATGCTGAGTACCTTTCCTGATAGAAGCTTTCCTGCCACTGACGAACCATACCTTGCCAGTGATTATTAATAATCACGACCTTTACGGGAATATTATATTGTGCAATTGTTCCCAATTCCTGAATATTCATAAGAATACTTGCATCTCCTGCAATACAAATGACTTTTTCTTTAGGCAAGGCGATTTGCACACCTAAAGCAGCTGGCATACCATACCCCATTGTTCCCAATCCTCCGCTGCTAATCCACTGTCTAGGCCCATTTAATAAATACTGAGCTGCCCACATTTGATGTTGGCCGACATCAGTAGTTATATATGCATTTGAAGCTAAATCTCGAACTGTAATGAGAACTTCCTGCGGGTAAATTTCACCTTCAGGAGGAGGGGTCATCAAAGGATAGCGTTTTTTCCATTGAGTTATTTGATCCAACCATGATGAAGTTTGAGGAACTATATTTTCTTTTTTGCTGAACTCAAGTAATTTTTGAAGACTAATTCCTACGTCACCTAAAACAGCAACATCAGCCCTGCGATTCTTGCTGACTTCTGCTGGATCAATTTCAAAATGAATAACTTTTGCCTTAGTAGCAAAAGTATCTAATTTCCCTGTAACTCTGTCATCGAAACGTGCACCAACAGCAACTAATAAATCACATTCTGTTACTGCAAAATTCGCATAAGCTGTGCCATGCATACCTAACATTCCCACTGAAAGTGGGTCACGTTCATTAAATGCACCTTTACCCATCAAAGTAGTCGTAACCGGTAACTGATAAAGCTTTGCCAACCTTTCAAGAGTTTGATGAGCCCCAGCAGAAATCACTCCACCACCAACATATAAAAGAGGTTTCTGAGCCTTCTTTATTAGATCTAATGCAGCAAGAATAGAAGAATCATCAGGCTCTATAGGTTTTCTAAATCCTGGAGGGAAAACACTTCCTGGTTCAACAGGTAGATACTCAAAAAGCTCTTGACCAACATCCTTAGGGATATCAATCAGGACAGGGCCTGGGCGACCTGAAGATGCAATAACAAAAGCCTGTGCAACGACAGATGCAATATCGCGTGGGTCCCTTACAACCCATGAATGCTTGACTATCGGCAGAGTAATTCCAAAAATATCTGTTTCTTGAAAGGCATCCGTCCCTATAGCGGAACGAGGGACTTGACCTGTAACAACAACCAATGGCACAGAATCCATCTGTGCCGTAGCTATTCCAGTGACAAGATTAGTGGCACCAGGCCCTGAAGTCCCAAAACAAACGCCAACTTTACCTGTAGCTCTTGCAAAACCATCAGCTGCATGAGTTCCACCCTGCTCATGCCGCACCAAAATGTGTTTCAACCAACCTTCTTGCTCGGCCTTATGTACTGAGTCATAAATCGGGAGGATGGCTCCACCTGGATAACCAAAAATTGTTTCAACGCCATGCCGTCGAAGGGAATCCATCAAGGCATCAGCACCTGAAATCTTATGGCGCTCCTGATGCTTGGAATCACCTATTGATTTAGGTGAAGAAATCAGGGTCACGGCAACGGCAAAATGTTTTCTGATAAATAACCTAATGGGCTAATGGTCAATATGCCCATGTGAATCTAAAGATGAAACGCAGAGTTCGACTTACCTTCAAAGGCTAAACAAAACTCAAAAGCAATAGATGTACATTTATTTATAAAATCATTAATACTCAAGGGCTAATAAATATTTAAACAAAATTAAAAAAGTAAATCATCTGCTTTCAAACAAACAAGACTAACTAATGAAGAGATTAATAATCTTACGTTTCAAAGTAATCCTACTAAATGCAATGGACCCTTACCAATAAATATTTCCAATGCTAAAGATAAAAAAACAATCATTGCAACCCTTCCATTCCAAACTTCAGAGCTATTATTCCAACCCCATTGCCACTTCTCCTGGGGATAAAGTTTTACCTTTGCTGGTAGTTTAGAAGCCTCATCAAGATCAACTTCTGGCCCCTCTAGGCAGTTACTCACAAGATCTGCCAAGCCTTCTATAAAAACTGGGTAAGTATCCAAAGCACGAACACGACGAAAATCAACTATGCCAAATTCTTGCGCCATATTTTTATATTCAATGTCCATTTCCTGAAGAGTTTCTATATGCTCACTCACAAAACTGATCGGTACAACAACTAAATGCCGCACTCCTGACTTACCAAGATCCTCTAACACTTCTTCCGTATAAGGCTTTAGCCATTCCTCAGGTCCAACACGACTCTGATAAGCAAGTGTGAATGGGTTTGAATATCCAAGAAACTTCTCTAACTCTTGCATTATCAGGGAAGCTCCGCTCTCTATCTCCTTCTGATAGGGGTCACCAGCTTCTTCCACATAGCTCTTAGGAACACCATGAGCACTAAAGAAGATATGGGCTTCTTCTGGCGAATCGCAAGTCTTGATCTCCTCCGAAATCAACTCAGCCATTGCACGAACATAACCAGACTGGTCATACCAACTACGAATACACCGAATTGGTAAACGCTTAAAAACAGGGTCAGAATCTCTAAGTCTAGAAAGCTCTCTGAAGCTGGAGCCACTGGTACTTAGTGAGAAGTAAGGATAAAGAGGCAGAACTACCACCTGACTAATTTCATCAGCTTTAATATCGGCGACTGCACATTCAGTAAATGGATGCCAGTAGCGCATTGCTACATACGTAGTGGCATCAATCCCGCGCTGCCTAAGCTGACTCTGCAACTCTCTTGCTTGCTGTTCTGTTATTCGACGAAGAGGTGAGCCTCCTCCAATAGCCCTGTAAGACTTCTGAGATGAACTACTGCGCTGAGTACTAATAAACCATGCGAGAGGCTTAACGAGTGCAGGGATTGGTAACCGAATAATCTCAGGGTCAGAAAAGAGGTTGTACAAAAATGGGCCAACATCCTTAATTCTCTCTGGGCCTCCCAGGTTCAATAAGAGGACACCGACACGAGCCATTTAAAGAAAGAATTTGTATAAGTGGTTGAGTGCAAGCTCAACAAAGGTCAAGTTAGCGGCAAATTTTGATTGATATGGATCTCAGCAACAAGCTGATTAATCTCAACAAGAATTTTTCCTCCAAAGGGATTCAGTTGCGGATCGAGCGAAGAGGAGATCGCCTAAACCTCCGAGGTCCTCTACCTTCCAAGTCAAATAAAGATCAAATAAAAGTTCAAAGACTCAGTCTTTGCCTCCGTGCAGACGAGGAAGGGTTAAAAGAAGCAGAAAAGATTCTTCATCTAGTACTCTTGCAAATGGAACATAACCAGTT
>QCRX01000030.1 GCA_003209275.1 Prochlorococcus sp. AG-463-P14 | reverse complement strand
GGTATGCCCATCATCTCCAAGACCAAGCAATGTGATGTCAAAAATAGGAGTTTCACCTGCACAAATTTGTTGGACCAAATTCGCGAATGCAGTAGCGCTCTCGCTAGGAGAGTTCAAACCGACAAAGGGAACAGGGTGGAATCTTGCCTCTGAACCAGGACCAAAAGCAAAGAGTGAGTTTCTAAGCATCAAAGCATTACTTAAGGGGTCATTTGGTTCAACCCATCGCTCGTCTCCTAAAAAAACATCTACTCGATTCCAAGGGAGATGTTCTTGGCCTAACAACTTGTAAGTATCACTTGGTGTTGAACCTCCAGAAAGTGAGATTTGAGATCTATCTCTTTGTGAGAGAGCTAAATCAATATTTGAGGCAATAATTTGACTTGCCTTGCATGACATATCTTTGTTGTCAGTAGCTTTTTCTAATTTGTATGTCTGCATTAGTAACTCCTACTTGAGCCATTCAGTATGAAAGCTTCCTTCCTTATCAATACGTTGATAAGTATGAGAGCCGAAGCAATCCCTCATTGCTTGAACTAAGTTCTGAGGCAATCTAGAGGTGCGATAACTATTTATATAATCAAGGCTACTGCTAAAACAAGGAATAGGAATGCCACTTTTCGCAGCCACTTCAACTACATACGCAAGTCCAGAAAGTCTACGGTTCACTTGATCAGAGAACCAAGGATCTATTAGAAGATTAGGCAATTCAGCATCACGATTAAATGCATCTTGTATACGGCTAAGCAAACGAGATCTAATAATGCATCCTCCTTTCCAAATTTGTGCAATTGAAGGCATATTCAACTTGTAGTTGTATTCCTCAGAAGCTATTTTCAAAAGATCCATACCCTGCGCATAGCAGGCAATAGAAGACAAAACAACAGCGTCCATCAGAGGAGCCATTCCATTATCAAGATTACCGAGATCAAAAGATTGTGATTGAGGTCCTTTAAGAATTGGCTCAGCATTACATCGCTGAGTTTTCATAGAACTCATTACTCGACCATTCAACGAAGCATAAATAGTTGGCACAGATGCACCTAACTCCAGAGCGCTTATAACTGTCCATAATCCTGTTCCTTTCTGGCCAGCCTTATCCATAATTTTCTCAACCAAGTCCGTATCACCATCCGAATCTTTTGTACGCAAACAAACTTCAGTTATCTCAACTAAGTAAGAAGAAAGTTCTTCCGTAGAATTCCAAAAAGCCATTACATCAGCCATTTCTGAACCTGACATACGACTTACACGTTTCATAACGTCATAAGCCTCAGCAAGAATCTGTTCTATTCCATATTCAATACCGTTATGGACAGTCTTTACGAAATGACCTGATCCTCCTGGGCCTATATATGTTACGCAAGGTCCATCATCAACTTGTGCTGCCATTTTTTTCACAAGACTCTCTATGGCGTCATAGGAAGTCTTCGTTCCTCCAGGCATCATGCTTGGTCCTTCTAAAGCACCTTTTGCCCCACCTGAAACACCCATTCCTATATAACCAAAACTCTTACTTTCAAGATCAGAGACTCGCCTTTCAGTATCTCGAAACTCAGAATTACCTCCATCTATTAGCAAATCCCCTTCTTGCAAGTATGGTGAAATCTGTTCAATTACTGCATCAGTTGCTGATCCGGCCTTAACCATCATCAGAATTCTTCTAGGTCGTTCAAGTTTGCTTACAAATTCTTGAAGATCTTTAGCCCCTGTAATTGCCTTACCAAAACCTCGTCCATTAAGGAAGGCCTCAGTTTTAGAGAATGTCCGGTTGTAAACAACACTTGAGAATCCATTTCGTTCTGCATTCAAAACGAGATTTTCACCCATAACCCCAAGACCAACTAAACCAAAATGTGCCTTGGACATACCAACTAGAACTGATTACTTGCGCCAGTGTGACTATCAGATCCTCAATCCGCTGGCTTCAAGCTAAGAATGTCAGGGTTGAACCATCCTGATGAAAAGTATTAATCCGAAAATGCTCCTGCTATAAATGCTCAAAAAGGGTTTCTCACTGGTTTTCTAAGGAGGTAATGATCAGATCACTGTCCCATCAGCAATAGTTGCATTTTTCACAACAACAACAATTCCATTCCTTATATAAAAGCCCTGATCAGCGCGATCTGCCTCATCTACATGATCTTTATTGACAATGGTCACATTATTTCCAATTCGAGTGTTCTTATCCAAAATCGCTCTTTTCACTGTAGCTCCAACTCCGACACCCAAAGGTATTCCACCTCCTTGCCTCAAAGCCAATCGTTCATCAGAAGATTCAAAGAAATCTGATCCCATTACTAATGAATCTTGAAGGACAACATCGCTTTCAACTCTGCTTCTTACTCCTAGAACACAATGATGAATACTGCATGATTTAAGGATTGATCCTTCTCCAATGATTGAATCTGTTATCTGAGCATCTACCAACTTGGTAGGTGGTAAATATCTAGGACGTGTATAAATAGGGAATTTTTCATCATAAAAGCTAAAGGGTGGAGCAGGTTGTTGAGTTAAAGCCATATTTGCTTCATAAAAAGCACCAATAGTTCCGATATCTTCCCAGTACTCATCAAAAACATAACTTCTAAGGTTATCTCCACGGGAGAGAGCTTCTGGTATTACTTCCTTTCCAAAGTCCTTATGTGAAGGGTTCTTATTTAAAAGATCAAATAACGTATCTCTACTAAAAACATAAATGCCCATAGAGGCTAGATATGGACGTTTTTCAGCAGATTCTTTGCTAAGTCCCAAAAGTGATGTGTCAACAGCCATTTGCTGAAGTGAATCACCCTTTGGTTTCTCTCTAAATTCTTTAATATTACCGTTCTTATCTGTTCGCATAAGGCCAAAGCTTTCTGCTTGTTCCTTATTGACTGGTAAAGCTGCGACAGTCAATGCTGCGCCAGTCGATCGATGATGTTCTACAAAAAGGCTGTAATCCATTCGATATAATTGGTCACCTGAAAGAATTAAATATTCATCAACATCCCATTCTTGAAATAACCACTGATATTTGCGAACAGCATCTGCAGTTCCCTCAAACCAAGAAGGACTTTCTGGCGTCTGTTGTGCCGCTAGAACTTCAACAAATCCTTGTCCAAAAGGTGCACTTAAGTTGTAAGTTTGAGTAAGATGTCGATTCAAAGAAGCACTATTGAACTGAGTTAATACGTACATCTTGTTAATGTTCGAATTAATGCAGTTACTGATTGGGATATCTATCAGACGGTATTTACCTGCAAGCGGCACTGCAGGCTTAGCCCGCATCTTGGTGAGTGGATATAGGCGAGTTCCTGCGCCCCCGCCAAGAATAATTGCCAATACTCGTTTCATTCCGCCCTCAAATATCGGCTTGGACATTCAAACCTACTGGACGTTTGACTAATACATCCATGAAATATCCATGATCGAGGAAATCTGCTAAGAAACAAAACAAAACAAGACTGAACATTGGAAAAGCTTTATTCATCCTGCTGAGGGGGATTCAGATCGAATAGATTTTCTACAACTCTTAAGGCATCTTGACGATCAGGTCTGGGTTGAGGAGCCCTAAGTTGAGTAACAGGCGCATGAAGAATTTTATTAATAATTCCTTTGCTCAAAGCTTCAACAACTTTTCTTTCTCTAGCAGAAAAATCAGGCCCCATTCGACTCAAAGCTTTTTGAAGTTCCTCTGCACGAATTGCCTCTAGAGAAGCTCTTAACTTGTTAATAGTAGGAACGGCCTCTAGGCTGTCCCACCATTCTAGAAATAATCTTCGTTCTTCCTTCAGCAATCCCTCAGCTTCTAGAGCGATTTGTTGACGTGCCTCTTGATTGCGTGAGACAACCTCCTGGAGGTCATCCACATCATGTGACTCCACACCATCAACACCTGCCGCATCAGCAGCGATATTGCGAGGCACGCCTATATCGATCAAACGCAGTAAGTTTTGTCTACTGAGTTTGTTTAAACGAGACGCATCAATAATTGGATCTTCAGCCGCAGTACTAGTAAAGACAAGGGAACAGTTACTAAGGCAATCATCCAATTCACTCAAAAGCCGACAATCAACTCTTAATTCAGAAAAGTCTGCTGATAACAATTCGGCTCTCTTAAGCGTTCTGTTTAAAAGAACCAGCTCGGAACAACCTTTTGCCTGAAGATGTTGAAGTAGGAGTCGACTCATACGACCAGCCCCCACAACTGCAACTTTTTCGGATTCAAGACTAATTAACTGATCTTTACCAAGTGATTGTCCTAATTTGAGCTGAGCTAATTCAACAGCTGCCGAACTAATTGAAACTGCTCCTGTCCCAAGGTTCGTTTCACTTCGAACACGTTTACCTGTACTAACAGCCTGGGTCAATAAACGATTCAGGATAGGACCCATTGATTGATTTTCTTGTCCCAAGCGAACCATCTTTTTTACTTGGGAAAGAATTTGACCTTCACCTAAAACGAGACTATCGAGACCTCCTGCAACTCTCATCAAATGTTCTACTGCCTCTTCCTGGTGATAGGTAAACAAATGAGGTGTTAATTCACTCTGAGCTAGCCCAGAATGTGTTCCAAGGAAATCATTTATTGCTGAAACACCTAATTCTTGCTCTCTTATCAAGGTATAGATTTCAAGCCTATTACAAGTGCTTAAAATAGATACTTCTAAGACCTGTTCATTATTTTTAAGTGTTTTAAGAGATACCTCCATACTTTGCTCTGGAATACTGAGCTTTTCACGGATCTCCACAGGGGCCGTCCGATGACTAAGACCGACAACGGCAATGTGCATAGAGAGATCCCTTTAATCTGATCGTAAAAAATTCAATTCAAAGAGATGCTTTTTGCACCATCTTTGATGTGAACTGTATTTGTAAAACGTGCAGTGTTATCTAAAGTGCTTATTACAAGACTGCTAGTACGTGTACAGTCAGTTTCAAATTTAACTCCATGGAACAAAAGTCCATCGGTAATTCCACTTCCTGCAAATACAACATTCTCACCCGAAGCAAGTTCATCAGCCTCATAAATCTTATCCACATTTGTAATACCCATCTCATTGAGTCGTGAAATATTTCCTTCTTTTGTGTAATCAGCCCATTCGCTTGTTTGAGCAATTGCTGGATCGTATACCAATTGACCTTGAAAATGTCCACCTAAGGCTCTCATTGCAGCGGCTGAGATAACTCCCTCTGGTGCTGCCCCTATACCCATAAGACAATGAGTTCCCGTACCCGCAAAGCCACAAGCTATGGCTGCTTGTACATCGCCATCAGAAATCGGTTGAACTCTTGCACCAGTAGATCTAATTTCTGAAATTAAATCCTTATGTCGTGCCCTATCCATAACAACAATAGTCAACTCATCAACCGACAAGCCTAGACAGCGGCTAAGAATTTTTATGTTTTCTGTAGCTGATTTCCGAATATCAACTTTTCCTTTTGCAGCAGGAGGAGCTGCAAGCTTCTTCATATAGAAATCAGGAGCATTAAAAAGGCCTCCTCGATCAGAAGCCGCCAATACGGCCATTGAACCCCGCTGATTATTTGCACAAAGGTTTGTTCCCTCACAAGGGTCAACAGCAAAATCAACGCCTGGGCCACTGCCACTACCAACTTCTTCGCCTATGTAAAGCATTGGGGCTTCGTCCCTTTCCCCTTCACCAATAACTATGCGACCTTGCATTTGTATTTGACCCATGCGTTTACGCATTGCTTCAACTGCTGCTGCATCAGCTTCATCCTTCTTTCCGAGTCCAGTTAGTTGAGCTGAAGCTATTGCTGCTTGCTCTACTACTTCGAGAATTTCTTGAATAAGAGTTCGATCCACTAGTAAGCCGCGATAGGAATAAGTTTGCAACCAAAGAAGCGAGAGAGGGCGTCCTTATGCAATCAGTGAAGAGATTTCACTAAGAGAGGAAAAGGACTCGATACCGCAATGGGTCTCGGCTCTTAAGCGGGGCTAACTGTATCAGTGCAAGTGTCTCTTTAAAAAATAAAACCATCGATCAATAGAATCTCAAGCCATCCACCAAGATCGATGAGCAACAAATCATTAGTAATCGCACCCTCGATTCTTTCAGCAGACTTCGCTCGATTAGGTGAAGAAGTCAAAGCTGTCGACCAGGCTGGTGCTGACTGGATTCATGTTGATGTTATGGATGGTCGATTTGTTCCAAACATAACTATTGGTCCATTGATAGTTGAGGCCTTAAGACCTGTAACAGCAAAGCCTCTAGACGTACATCTAATGATCGTTGAACCCGAGAGATATGTTGGAGACTTTGCAAAAGCAGGAGCTGATCACATCTATGTTCAAGTAGAAGCATGTCCTCATCTGCATAGGAATCTTGCGCAAATAAAGGATCTTGGAAAAAAAGCAGGAGCAGTTCTAAACCCCAGCACCACGCTTGACACTCTTGAATATTGCTTAGAATTATGTGATCTAGTGCTAATAATGAGTGTTAACCCAGGGTTTGGCGGTCAAAGTTTTATAGATAATCAAACTCAAAAAATACGTGATCTACGCAATATGTGTAATGAAAGAAACTTAGATCCATGGATAGAAGTAGATGGAGGAATAAAAGCTAGCAATGCTTGGAAAGTTATTGAAGCAGGTGCGAATGCAATAGTTAGCGGATCAGGTGTTTTCAACCAACCAAGTTACTCAGAAGCAATTACGGGCATAAGAAATAGCAAGAGGCCCTAATAACAACCAAAGACAACAGTTTGCCTAGATAAGTAAAATTTGATTTGTTTAAATATTAAATACGTATTAACTAAAAAACCAACCATAACTGTGCAGTCCTATCCCTAGTAGATTTACTCCTATATAACATATAATAATAACAATTAACCCTGCTATAGCTACAATTGCGGGCTTCCTACCATCCCAGCCTCGGCTAAGCCGTGTATGAAGATAAGCCGCATAAACCAACCAACAGATTAAAGCCCAGGTCTCCTTAGGGTCCCAGCTCCACCAACTTCCCCATGCTTCATTAGCCCATACAGCCCCACTTATCAAACCAATAGTGAGCAATAAGAAACCAACCGTAATTGTCCTATAACTCAAACTATCTAATTGTTCACTACGACTAAAAGTAATTGATCCCAAAACCAAAGAATTATTATTCTCAGACAAATCAGCTGAAGAGTTCTTATTTACGAATGCACCTGTACCTATTGAACTACCACGCAACTCTAGTTGTTCATCCCGATCTATAAATAAAACTAGTAAAGAAAGAAGAGAACCAACTAACAAAGCCGCATAACTGCACATCATTACCGAGACATGCATTACCAGCCAACTTGAACGTAGAGCGGGTACTAAAGGCGAGGCCTCTTGAAGTCTTTCAGGTAGAGCAAAGCTTGCAAAGGCGACAGCTATCAATGCCATTGGAGTAGCGGCTGCTGAAACCAATGGAGAAGGCCAAGATCGCTCAACTATTAGTTGGGTAAGAGTGCAAGCCCAGGCAAGGAAACATAGAGATTCATAGAGATTACTAATAGGAAAATGGCTTGATTGCCACCATCTAAAAAGCAGTTGTGCAGTCAATGAAAGATTTGCTACCGCAATGAATAATCGGACCATTGAGGAACTTTTATCTGCGCTCACGGACCAAAATGAAATTGGTAGTGCAATTAACAAAAATGTGAATGCAATCAACCCAAACCCCAAAACAGGGTCAGTGTAAAGAAATGAAAGATATGAAAATGTCATGTACCAAGCCTACTAATAATTTCAAAAACAGATGAGCTAATAACCAAGTTCAACGACTTGCCTGCCTAAGTAAAAATCCACCACTCAACATAGAAATAACAATTGGCGACCAAGCAGCAACAAAGGGAGCAATTGTCCCCTTTACACCAAAAGAACTAAAAGTAAAGCTAAGAACATAATAAAAAAGAATTAAAATTACGCTTATACCAAAGCCTTGGCTACTACTAGTTCTGGTATTAGGCTTTGCACCAAGACTGCTACCAATCAATGAAAAGACGAGGCAAGCCATTGGGAGTGTGAACTTCTCTTGTATACGAACCCTCATTCTCCTAGCTTCTTTAATATTACCAGCTTCCGCATATAATTTTTTAGCTTTTATCGCCTCTAAGACAGTCATATCATTGGCATCTTTTGGAAGTTTGGCAATTTTAGTAGGCGCATTAACCAGGGGATAAAGATAACTATCAAACTGAACAGTAGTCGTGTTGCCATTTGATGCAAGTGTCAGAATTCTACCTATTTGAAATTGCCACATTGATTCTTTCTCGTTCCATATTGCCTTTTGAGCGACTAACATTTGTGTATACCCAGACCTTGAGAAATCAAGTACAGTCACATCTCTCATGACACTCTTTCGAAATTCCTTTGCATAAAACAATTGTGTTAGCCCATCAGACTCTTTAATAGAACCTGATCCTTTTATCTTGCCAAATTTAGAATAAATAATGTCCTCACCCTTTTCTGTTGAAATTGCCCTACCTAAAGCTCGTTTAAGTGTTACCTCTGCATTACGATTAGATTGCGGGACAATAATGTCGTTAAAAAGAAATGTTAGGCACGTCATAAACACTCCCAAAGCTAATGCAGCGGCAATCATTCGTGTTGTAGTAACTCCAACACTATGCAAGGCT
Organism: Prochlorococcus sp. AG-463-P14; assembly: GCA_003209275.1. GTDB lineage: Bacteria > Cyanobacteriota > Cyanobacteriia > PCC-6307 > Cyanobiaceae > AG-463-P14. The sequence continues at coordinate 1,905 of QCRX01000030.1, read as the reverse complement.
TTTAATTCACTATTCGCAGAAAGTTTGCTATATGCAAGTAAAGTTGCCATCAGCATAGCCATTGGAAAAGAAATAACTAGAAATCCTGGCAGTCTTAAAATTAATACTTGCAAAGCAATTTGAAATGGCAGCCCAGACTCAACAATTTTGCGAACGAGCTCAAACATCACCCCCACAGATACTGAAACGATTGTAAAAGCAGCTATTGCAAATAAAAGAGGTGAAAATAACTCTTTTAAGAGCCATCTATCTAATAAAGGGAATAAACGCCATTTCCTATATATAAAACTACTAGTTTGGGAAAAACAATAGTTAAATGATGATATAAACAGGTGAAAAAACTGCCTCAAAGTTTAAATGCCTCTCCTAAATAATGTCTTCTTACTAAAGAGTCATTGGCCACTTGGTGAGAAGGCCCAGAAGCTAGGATCATCCCGTCATTGAGAATATAAGATCTATCAGTAATAGCTAATGTTTCTCTTACATTATGATCAGTAACTAAGATTCCCATACCCTTCTTTCTTAGTTTATGAATTAAAGATTGAAGATCTGCCACAGCGATTGGATCAACTCCAGCAAAAGGTTCATCAAGTAATAAATATCTAGGGCCCTCGATACCAACAGCTAAGGCTCGTGCAATTTCACATCGTCTGCGTTCTCCCCCTGAAAGCTGATAACCCAATCGATCAAGGAATGGGCTTAAATGAAAATCATCAATAAGCTCTTCTATACGAACCCTACATAAAGTTAAAGATAAGTTGCTTTGGGATAAAGCTATTTCCAAATTCTGAAGAACGGTCAACTTACGGAAAACACTTGGTTCTTGCGGCAAGTACCCAATTCCTAATTTTGCACGATCAGGCATTGATAGCGTAGAGACCGAGTTTCCATCTAGCAAAACTTTTCCATAATCTGGTCGCAAAAGACCTATTACCAAATTGAAGGTAGTAGTTTTGCCAGCCCCATTAGGTCCAAGAAGCCCAACTACCTCTCCTAGCTCCATTTCCAAAGAAACATCTTTAACCAATGGCCTACCTTGAATTCTTATGGCTACCTTTTCAAGTGACAGGCTCATTATCAAAAAGACCTTTTTATTAAAATAGGAACACTGCAATCAGTTACATCTCCATTATTCTGAAGAATTTTCAATCTCCTTTCAACACATTCACATAAGGTTTTTAGGTCCAGGCCCAAATCAGGAGAACAAGTATCACTTAAACGTCCTAACCCTTCTCCATATAAAATCATTGCACCAACTTTGTTCCCACCTTCAAGATGAACTTGAGCTACTGCAACTTGAAGTAGACCCTGAACAGTCTTTCTTTCTGGTCCATTAGTCTCATGCCACAAGTCTTCAAACACATCATGAGCTAAATACCATTGTTGTGAATTAAATAGATCGAAACCTGACTGGAAACGAGGGTCTAATAAAATATTAAAAAAATCATCTTTGGTTCTAATCATTACCTCTTTGCCATTTTCTTAACTGAAATCTTTCTGAGTCTTATGGATTCAGGTGTGACTTCGAGCATCTCACCAGGTCCTATGTACTCAAGAGCCCTTTCTAGAGTTATTTCAACTGAAGATTGCAAAGTATCTAATTCATCTGCTCCCGCTGATCGCATATTTGTCAATTGCTTGGTCTTGCAAATATTAATTTCTAAATCTTGAGGACGATTATTTTCACCAATAATCATGCCCTTATAAACCTTCGTTCCAGGAGTAATAAAAAACTGACCTCGATCTTCAGCATTCTTTAGAGAATAAAAAGTGGCTACACCTTCTTCAAAGGAAATCAAAACACCATTCCTACGAGATTCAAAATCACCCATCATTGCTCGATATTCAAAAAAGGAATGACTCAAAATCCCTTCTCCTCTTGTAGAGCGAACAAATTCTCCTCGG
>QCRX01000029.1 GCA_003209275.1 Prochlorococcus sp. AG-463-P14 | reverse complement strand
AAGAAAGTAATGATTTTTTTTCGCTTTTGTTTGTTATTAAACCCTCAAGAGCAAATTCTATGTTTGATTCTTGATAAGGGTTTGTAAGGTTAATAGACTCAGCAGGGTATGTGGGTTCTGATTGCAATGAAAATGTTTTGGAATAACACCAAATAACCCAAGGGTTAATTGAACTAGAGTAGATAATATTGCTGATTAGGTCAGGAATCCCGCTCACATTACCTGTGAGGAAGGAACTTCTTCTTTGCTCTAAAAGGCTATTAAGGATTGGATAGTCATTAGGATAAATATTTTTTAGACAGCTGATAATTGGTTCGATTGAATCTCTCCCTTGTTGAATTGACCATGCTTTGTAATAAGCATCGAGAGCTTCTTGGGATTTTTCTAGTTTATATAGAGCTAAACCCAGCAAATTGTAAGATTGAGGTATTTGATTTAGCCGAATTGAATTGTGTAATGCCTTGATGGCATCAATGTACTTCCCCTGTTTGATTGATGACAGACCTAGTCCCTGATAGGGACTCCATTCTTCTTTTAGATCAATTGATTTTTGAAATGAATTTAGAGATTCATCATAATCACCAAGGAATAATAAAGCCCAACCGAGATCATTATATGTATAGGCATTTCTCTTTAGCAAGATTGACTTTTGGAAGACATCTGCAGACTGTTTAAATTTTTTTAAAGAAAAAAATATTTTACCTAGAGCTCTGTATGAATTCCAATCCTCTTTTAATGAAATTGATTTATAAAAAGCCTTAACAGCATCTTCAAGTTTATTTCTCTTGAGTAATTCCAGGCCTACTTCTTGATGGTATTCCCATTCTTCTTGCTCATCTTGTAGATTTCTTCTATTCATTCAATCTTTATGGCTAGAAGTGTATGAATCTTATTTTCTTCCGCTTGTCAAATAAAATAAAATCACTAAGTAATTCTTAGTAATAACCGTGAGCTTCATTCAAGTACAGGAGAGATACTGGTCGAATCTCCTTTCCTAAATCCCTTGGTATGACAAGACGAAAATGCAGTTTATAGATCAGGCACGTATCACCGTAAGGGCCGGGAGTGGTGGGGATGGGATAGTTGCTTTTCGTAGAGAGAAATATGTCCCAGCAGGTGGCCCTTCAGGGGGGGGATGGAGGTCAAGGTGGACAAATCCTTTTTGAAGCTGATGCCAATCTTCAGACTCTTTTGGACTTCAAGTTCAAACGAATATTTGTTGCCTCAGATGGTCAGCGAGGAGGACCGAACCGATGTACTGGTAGTTCAGGTAAGGATCTTGTAATCAAAGTGCCATGTGGAACTGAAATTAGGCATCTGGCCACAGGAATAATTCTTGGTGATCTTACGGAAGTAGGAGAAATTCTTGTTGTTGCCTTTGGAGGGAAAGGGGGGCTTGGGAACGCACATTATTTGAGCAATAGGAATCGTGCTCCTGAAAAGTGCACAGAAGGGCGGCCAGGGGAGGAGTGGTCATTACAACTAGAACTCAAGTTGTTAGCTGAAGTAGGAATTATTGGTTTGCCTAATGCAGGTAAAAGCACGTTGATTTCAGTTCTCTCTGCTGCTCGTCCGAAGATTGCTGATTATCCTTTTACAACATTGATTCCTAACCTTGGAGTTGTTCGACGACCAAGTGGAGATGGTACCGTTTTTGCAGATATTCCTGGCTTAATTGCTGGTGCAGCAAATGGTGCAGGCTTGGGACATGATTTTCTTCGTCATATAGAACGCACAAGATTGTTAGTTCACTTGTTGGATGCTGGTGCAGAAAATCCTATTGAGGATTTTCTTGTGATTGAGAAGGAACTACTTGCTTATGGTCATGGTTTGATAGAAAGACCAAGGCTTTTAGTCTTGAATAAAAGAGAGCTTTTGAACGAAAACCTTGAGCAAGAATTGGTTCAGAAATTACAGAAGGTCACTAATAAACATTTGAGTATCGTTTCTGCTGCAATGGGAGTTGGCTTAGAGTTGCTCCTTGAGAAGGTTTGGAAGGAGCTTGAGGTGTAACTGAAGATTTTTTTGATACGAAAACTACTTACTTGTTTATTTCTTGCTCATTAGCCATAAATAGTATGAGGATGTATTTATTATGATTTTTTTCAGTTGCTTTGATCAGCAGGGTCGGGTCATTGCTCGTTGCCAAACCCATCAGGAAATTGAAGTATTAAGGCGAATGGGTCGACCTATCGCTGAAGTGCGAGAAATGAAGAATGAGGAGGCAGTTATTTGTTCCTTAACAAGCACCCCTCTTGAGTTCAATCAAGATTATTAACTGCTCATATCTTCAGTGTTGAAGCCTTTCCTTTGTTTTGGCAATTAAAAAGCGGACTTAGAACAAGCCCGCTTTTTAATTTGACCATCAGTAAAGACTTTTTAATCGTCGTATACGAGGCATTCTGGCTCGTCTGGATTTGCATCACAGAATAGCTCTAAAGCATTTGGGTCATGTTTATCCCCAGGGTGATGCTCTTTGTACTCCTCGAGGGAATGAAGCTCGTCGGTTAGATGGCGTACCTTGGCTTGGTCACCGTGTTCTTGTGCGGATTGGATCTCTGATTGATCCTTCTGAATGTGTTCGTCGATGGTGTTCATGGAGTCTTGGCTTACGAATGCCTTGGTCGACATGTACACATTAAGCAGATTGGCCGGTTATGCCATGGGTGTAACCGACACTTCGTTTGCTTTACAACACCATTCGCTTCATTTGGTATCAGTCGCTACCAGATCTGCGGTGAAAATAAGACTTGCGGGATCAGGTTTTAAGGCAATGAACTATTTGTCAAAACAGAAATATGACATGAGTAAATGAAATGCTGTGAATTAGGGCGCAATGTCACTCAGTTCGAGCCATCGGTCCTCAGCTTTCTCAAGCGTTTTGAGCAGTTCAGCTAGCTCCTGACTTGCTTGGACTAAATCTTGATTTTCCTTGAGGAGATCCTTTTCGAGGGAGGCCTTTTTTGCTTCAAGTTTTGGCAGCGCTTGCTCTAAGGACTTGAGTTCTTCAGTCTCTTTAAATGTGCGCTTTCTTTGAGAATCCTTTGTGCACGAAGCTTTTCTTTTAAAGGAAGTCTTATTTTCTTTCGAAATACTTTTTGTTGAGTGATTCTCTTCAAGACTTCTCTTCGCAAGGTAATCACTGTAATTACCTTCAAAGCGATTCAGTATTCCGTTTTTAAAACTAAAAATACGATCTACAGTTCTATCAAGGAAATAACGATCATGAGAGACAATTACAACGCATCCTTTGAAATCTTCTAGAAAATCTTCAAGAATACTGAGAGTTTGGATATCTAAATCATTAGTTGGTTCATCAAGCAGTAAAACATTTGGTGCTTGTATGAGTATCTTGCACAGCGTGAGTCTTCGTCTTTCTCCACCTGAGAGTTTATTTAATGGACTGTGTTGTTGTGCAGGGGAAAATAAGAATCTCTCTAAAAGTTGTGTTGCACTAACTATTTCAGTCCCTAGATTAATTTGAGAAGCAGCTTCTTCTACAAATTCAAGCACTTTACGATTAAGTCCTTCCCCTTGCATAAATTCATCTGTGTGTTGATCAAGGTAACCAATATGTACTGTTTCTCCAAGACGAAGGTTCCCGCTAGCGACTATTCTTCTCCCTGCAATTAAATCTAGAAGAGTAGATTTACCACTACCATTCGGTCCGATAATACCCACTCTGTCTTCTGGACTGAAAGAGTAAGTAAAATCTTTAAGAATCATCGGACTATTATCCTTCGCTGATGTTGTTACGCTGAGATTTTCCGCTTCAATAACTAATTTTCCTATTCGTCTACTTTTAGCGGCTATTGATAATGAACTTACGGTTGATTTAGTCAAACTATCCTTCATATTTTCAATTCTGTTTAAGCGAGCTTTTTGTTTTTTGCTACGGGCCTTAGGTCCTTGCTTTAGCCAATTCAACTCTCGTCTTAAAATCCCTTGAAATTTTTTTTCTGAAAGTGCTAGTGAGTTTTCTTGCTGAGACTTTTGTCTGAGAAAGTTACTATAATTTCCAAAGTATGTATTTATTTGGCCTCTATTAACCTCAACCATTCTCTGAGTGACTTGGTCTAGGACATAACGATCATGAGTGACAATAACTAAGGCGCCAGAATAGTTTTTCAACCACCCTTGCAACCATTCAACTGCAGTTGCATCAAGATGGTTTGTAGGCTCATCTAATAACAGCACATCTGGTTTTTCTACTAGAGCAGAAGCTAAGGCAACACGTTTTCGGTATCCTCCAGATAGTTCTTCAATGGGTCTTTGTAGTTCTGAAATGCCAAGACGTTGGAGCACTTCTTGGCATTGATGTTCAAGTCCCCATGCTTCATCTTGGTCCATCTTTTCACTTAGCCTGCCGAGCTCTTTCAGAAGAATCTTGTCATCAGGTTTTTCTGAAATAGTTTGACTTAGCTCAGTAAAATGCATTAGAAGCTCCCTTTTTTCACCACAACCTGAAAGAACTTCTTCTAAAACAGTTTTACCTGGTCGGATAGAATTTTCCTGACCTACCAGAGTAACTTTTACTTTTGGGGAACATTTTCGAAGTCCTAGGCCAAGTGGCTCAATTCCAGCTAGGATTTTTAGTATAGTTGACTTTCCTGATCCATTAGGACCTATTAAGCCAAGTCTTTCTTTCTCGTTAATGTGTAAGGTAAAGTCCTTAAATAAATTGTGAATTCCAAAGTCTTTTGTAGCCTGAATCAAGCTTATTAGGGTCACTTAGCTGCTGTAATATTCTTGTCTAAATATTCAAATACACTTTTATCTCCAACATCATCTGCTGCATCCATTCCAAATTTCCTTACGGCTAAAATTAATAAGAGTAATCCAGATGTATTCATCAATGTTAATACAAATAAAGGGTTAAGGATGCCGACTAAATGTCCTATTAGGGCTATCGGTACTAATAGGGTTAAACCAATTGCTTCAGGTCTACGGAAACAAAAGAATTCTTTGAAGCCCAAGCCTGTTAGTGCTGCGAATAGTGGGCCTATGGCTAATATCCAGACTCGCTCTTCAGAAAGGCTTGTAAGTATTGATGTAGGTCCTTTAAAAAATGCAATTAACGCTAGGCCTAGGCATCCCAGTAACCAAAATATTTTTAGTGTCCTGTGAAGAGGACGTAGATAAATATGAACCCAATTTAGAGCTAGTCCAAGACCTATTGCTAATGGGAAGAACCATACCCATGCTGTTGTTGGACCAAATAAGATCCATTGATTTAGGCCAATGAATAAACTGATACCACTGATTAGAAGTGAGACTCGATATCTCTGGACTTCAATCTCATCAGCAGTTGTTATACGGAAAGTTCCATACATTCCCTCAAATATGGGGTCCTCCTGAATTTGAAGTGGTTGGTCCAAAGCTTTGGTGTTGAGGTTCATTGCAGCTGAGGAGCTGTTGTATTTACTATTTTGGCTAGATCTGGTCCTGATGGAACAATATTGCTTGGATTCAATGGAAATAGTGCTCCAAAATAGTCTTCTCTCCAAGCTGCTGCATCACAAGTTCTTGTAATTTCGGGTAGTTTGAGCATTCTTTGGCGCCACTCCCAAATATGTGGATACTTCCAAAGGGGTTCTTGGGTACATCCAAATAGGGGCGCGTAAACCATCTCCCATCGAATTAGGGTAGGAAAAAGCCTGATATCTGCGAGCGTAAGTTGCTTTCCGCAAAGCCATGGACCTTTTATTGAGAGGGCTTTGTTGACCTTTTCTAGCGCTTGAAATAGTAAGTCGGATGCTTTGTTATATGCTGCTTGATTCCTGGCAAAACCACAGCGATAAACTCCATCGTTAATGTTTGCTTGAATTAGATCTTGCCATTGATTAATTTCTTTCTGAAGGTTTTCGGGATAGAGAGATTGTTCTGATTGATTGCCTGACCATTTATTTAGAATTTTCACCAACTCTGCACTTTCATTGCAAATTATTTGTGGTCGTCCATCCTTTCCTTTTAAAGGGTCAATTAGTACTGGGACAGTTGCTCGTAGGCTGGGATTAGTTCCACAAAATTTGTAGAGTTGTAGAAGTGAATTGCATTTCATCCATGGTGGATCTAGCCTCCATAAACCACTGTTGTGATCCGCTTTTGCTATTAATAATCTAATGCTATCTTTAAGATTAAGAAGTTCATATACTAACCAAGTACGATGAGCCCATGGGCAACTTCTACCAATAATTAATATTGGAAATTGTTCTGGAGATCTGTTTTTTAATTGATCAATTGAAGGAGCAAATTCATTTGGATGTTGACTTATTGGACGTAAATATTGACCTAATTGATCTGCTGGTGCCAGACCATTCATAAGTTGAGTCCATTGCCATTTCCAGCCAATGCGGGCGACATTAACAAGAGTTGGTGGTATTTGCATTTGGGTTTCCTTTTCGAGTGGTTTCCGTCAGTGTGAGTAAAGATATTTGATTTTGATGTCAGGGTTTCAGGTGCTTGTGGTCGCTGGTACCCATGGGAATGAAGTCAATGCTCCTTGGCTTCTAGACCAATGGCAACAAAATTCTCATCTTATTAATGCTAATGGGCTTAATGTCTGCTGCGTTGAAGGTAATCCTGCGGCTCTTCAGGCAGGAACTAGGTACTTAGACCGCGATCTGAATCGATCCTTTTCTGCTGAGTTGCTAAAAGCTCCTAAAGAAAAAGCATATGAAATAGCACGTGCCAGAGAACTTTTGGCTGTTTATGGACCTGATGGTTCTAATCCAAGTCAAATTGTCATTGATTTGCACAGCACTACCGCAGGAATGGGAACTAGCCTTGTTGTTTATGGAAGAAGACCTCCTGACTTAGCTTTTGCTGCTTTGGTTCAGGCTCGACTAGGCCTGCCTGTCTATTTGCATGAAGGAGATTCCTCTCAGCAGGGTTTTTTGGTTGAATCCTGGCCATGTGGTTTGGTTGTGGAAATTGGACCTGTTGCCCAGTCACTTCTTCACTGGAAGATTATTGAACAAACTCGCCTTGTATTAGAGGGATGCTTTGATGCGATCTCAAAAGTAAAATCTGGGTTGGCTAATTATCCAAAACATTTAGTTGTTCATCGCCATTTAGGAAGCATTGACTTTCCTAGGAATGAAAATGGAACAATTGAATTTTGTCTTCATCCTTATCGACAAGGTGCTGACTGGGAGCCTATTCAAAAAGGTGATTATATGTTTATTGGTTTAGATGGTAGCTTGATAAAATTTGATGGTGATGATGGTTCTATACCTTTATTTATTAATGAAGCTGCCTATGCTGAGAAAGAGATTGCAATGAGTCTTACTAAAAGAGAAGTTTGGTTATTATCTGATCATTGGGAAAATGCATTAAGTAAATTAATTGTTTAGCTATAAATAATTAATTTACTTAGTTAACCGCATGCCCAAATGAATTGCTCTTTAGTGCATGGCAAGTCACTTTTCGTCCCATCTGCCCAATAAATTCTAAGGCGGTCATCCTGTGTCCCTATCCGAAAGGTTAGAGACTTAATTCGCCCAGAGGGAGTTTTTTGATCAGGTTTTGTTTGAGGGCCTATTCTTTCCTTGTTTTCTGAAAGCAGTCGCTCTAGTTTCTCTAAGCGCTGTTCTAGTTGATTGATGGATTGCCTTTGATCTCTGGGAGAATCATTGAGAGATTCAGTATTCCTTTGACATCCTCCAACAACAATTAATCCTGTCGCAAGCATGAGGCAGGAAATCAATGCGGATGCAGTCTTGGCGAGCAAAGATCTAAGCACCATCTTTATTAAACTTAGTTGGAAGGTAGCAGCCTTTGGCTTCAGTAGTCGGTTTCAATTTTTGGCTTAAGGCTTCTTCTTCAGTATCTTCCCATCTTCACGGTTACGGTTTTTTCTTGAGGTTCCCTAGTGAATAGTCACCTAATTAGAGCTAAGTCCATGCTCAAAGGCAACGATTGTCAAACCTTAATTCTTTATGGGACTTTCCCCCTTTGACGTTGGCTGGCCAAGAATTATTTGATTTTATATTGATCTTTTTTTATTAAGACAGGTCTTATTGCCTAGGAGTCCTTACCCTCTAGTTAAAATGAGTTTTCCATGGGAAGTACTTTTGGGGACCTATTCCGAATAAGTACATTCGGAGAATCTCATGGAGGTGCAGTTGGGGTGATCTTGGAAGGATGCCCTCCTCGATTGGAAATTGATGTTCAGAAGATACAAGCAGACTTAGATCGCAGGAAACCTGGCCAAAGCAAAATAACTACTCCTCGGAAAGAAGACGATCAAGTTGAGATTCTGAGTGGCCTTATGGGAGACAAGACCCTTGGAACGCCGATTGCAATGGTAGTTCGCAATAAGGATCAGCGACCTACTGACTATAAGGAAATGCAGGTTGCCTTTAGGCCTTCACATGCAGATGCGACCTATCACGCTAAATACGGCATCCAAGCTCAGAGTGGAGGAGGTAGGGCATCTGCAAGAGAGACGATTGGACGTGTCGCCGCAGGTTCAGTTGCAAAACAATTGCTAACTAGGACTCATTCGACCGAAATATTGGCTTGGGTAAAGCGTATTCACGATATTGAAGCTGAGATCAATCCAGACAAGGTGAGCTTGGATGATATTGAGGCGAATATTGTTCGATGTCCTAACAAGTCAACTGCGGAGGCGATGATTGAACGAATTGAGCAAATTAGTCGAGAGGGTGATTCCTGTGGCGGTGTTATTGAGTGTGTTGTACGCAACACTCCAATAGGTCTTGGGATGCCTGTTTTTGACAAATTAGAGGCTGATCTTGCGAAAGCATTGATGTCTTTACCCGCAACGAAGGGCTTTGAAATTGGATCAGGTTTCGCAGGAACTTTCCTGAAAGGAAGTGAACATAACGATGCTTTTGTTCCTGCTCAAGAAGGGAAGCTCAAAACTGTTACCAATAATTCTGGTGGTATTCAGGGTGGAATAAGTAATGGGGAACAAATAGTGTTGAGGATTGCTTTTAAGCCAACTGCGACTATCCGGAAGGATCAGCAAACAATTGATGTTGATGGTAATGCTATTACGTTGAAGGCGAAAGGTAGACATGATCCTTGCGTCTTACCTAGAGCGGTCCCAATGGTGGAAGCAATGGTTGCCTTAGTTTTGGCGGATCATTTACTGAGGCAACAGGGACAGTGCAGCATTCTATAAAGAGGCTTGCAACAGATAATTAGAGATTAAAGTTTTTTTTAATCAGAGCAATCTCTTATTTCATGTCAACTAGAAATAGGGATTTCAATCTTCCCGTCGTTTTGATATCCATTCTTTAAGTGCAGGGATGGAATCCTTATTCTTTAGTAATTCGCGACCTATAACAACTGCGTTATAGCCTTCCTTTAGCCATGGATGTAGATCTTTGACTGTTAGTCCACCAGCTGCAATGACAAATGGCAATGAGTCAATAGATGCTTTTATTCGGTGTATGTAGTCTCGTCCAAGAATAGAGGCGGGAAAGATTTTGATTAGTCGACAACCAAAAGAGCAAGCTTCGTTGATTTCTGTTGGAGAAAAGACTCCTGGGATTAGCATTTGCTGCATTATTTGAGCTTCTTTTTGCAATTCAATATTCCAGAAAGGAGACATGGCATAGTCCAAATCAATTTCTTTAACAGCTTCTAAAGCTATTGAACTGGTTATTGATGCAGCTCCTAATGAGATCATTGGAAAATGTTCTCGTAGATCTTGCATTAGAGAGGTCCATGATGGATGCGATGACCATGCAACCTCTATATGCTTCACTCCTTGTGCCTGAAGTCGTTCTATTAAATCTTTTAAGGGACTGGTGTCAGAGTGAAAATTAAGATCATCCTTTTGGGGTCTTAGTAATACAACAAGAGGCTGAAGTTGGAGAGAAGCTATTAATGCTTCTTGCTTGTGAAGCCAAATAGAGGACAGATTGGCTCTAGACGTATTCTGCAACTCGTACGTCACGACTAATTAATAGTTCTTGTAGTTCTTCTGAATCAACTGTTTCCTTCTCTACAAGCATTTCCGCTAATTCATCGAGTACTGATCGGTTTTGTTCAAGGACTTTTGTGGCTCGTTTGTAGGCAACATCAACTAATTCAGAGACCTCTGAATCTATAGTTGCCGCAGTCTCTTCTGAAAAGTCGCGTTCGGCAGCAATATCTCTTCCTAGGAACATGCCTCCTTGAGAACGACCTAAGGCGAGTGGACCAAGCTTATCGCTCATGCCAAAACGTGTAACCATTTGCCTAGCGACTTGAGCTACTTGCTTGAGGTCATTAGATGCACCAGTTGTTACCTCGTCTTCACCATAGATAATCTCTTCTGCAACTCGACCACCAAGCGCTACGGCCATTTGATTCTGTAAGTAGGACCTTGAATAGAGACCAGATTCCATTCTCTCTTCACTTGGTGTGAAGAATGTCAGTCCACCTGCTTGGCCTCTGGGAATGATAGATATTTTTTGAACTGGGTCATAGTCGGGCATGAGTGCTCCAACTAGTGCATGACCTGCCTCGTGATAAGCAACTAGGCGCTTGCGTCGTTCACTCATTACGCGATCTTTCTTCTCTGGACCCGCCATTACCCTCTCAATGGCATCACTAACTTCGTCATTACTAACTTCACTTAACTCACGTCTAGCTGCAAGAATTGCGGCTTCGTTAAGCAAATTAGCTAAGTCTGCCCCTGTGAATCCTGGAGTTCGTCTTGCAACTTTATCGAGATCTACATCTTTTGAGAGGGTTTTATCCCGAGCATGAACTTTAAGAATTTGGAATCTTCCGTTGTAATCAGGCCTATCAACAACTACTTGACGGTCGAATCGACCTGGGCGCATTAATGCGGAATCAAGTACATCTGGCCGATTTGTTGCAGCAACAATAATGATCCCTGTATTCCCTTCAAATCCATCCATTTCTGTTAGTAGTTGATTCAAGGTCTGTTCTCTTTCATCATTGCCACCTCCAAGACCAGCGCCACGCTGTCTGCCAACAGCATCAATCTCATCAATAAAGACTATGCAGGGCGCATTCTTCTTGGCTTGTTCAAATAGGTCACGAACTCTACTAGCTCCAACACCTACAAACATTTCTACAAACTCTGAACCGGAGATAGAAAAGAAAGGTACGGCTGCTTCTCCAGCGACTGCTTTGGCTAGGAGAGTTTTTCCTGTGCCTGGAGGACCTACAAGGAGTACACCTTTTGGGATCTTTGCACCAACAGCAGTAAATCGGTCAGGGTTTTTGAGAAAGTCCACTACTTCAGTCAACTCCAGCTTTGCACCTTCTATGCCAGCTACATCACCAAAAGTTATTTGAGTAGAAGGTTCCATTTGCAATCTGGCTTTGCTTTTCCCAAAGCTCATTGCTGGATTTCCACCACCACCACCACCATTGCCTTGGGCTCGTCGGAAAAGGAAGAAGAGACCGCCTAAAAGAAGTAGAGGGAAGATCAAACTGC
>QCRX01000028.1 GCA_003209275.1 Prochlorococcus sp. AG-463-P14 | reverse complement strand
CGTTATATCAGTGGAACTTCTGAACGTCCTCGTCTCGCAGTCTTTCGCTCCAATAACCACATATATGCGCAGGTTATTGATGATTTAACTCAAAATACACTTTGTGCAGCTTCTACTTTGGATAAAGATTTGAAGACTTCACTTAAGTCCGATGGAAGTAGTTGTAATGCATCTATTGCTGTTGGTGAGTTGGTAGCCAAGCGTGCTCTTTCAAAAGGCATTCAACAAGTAGTCTTTGATCGAGGGGGCAACCTCTATCACGGTCGGGTGAAAGCCTTGGCCGATGCTGCCCGGGAAGCGGGCCTTCAATTCTGATCCCTGCCCTCAAAATGACAGAACCAAACACTAAGTCCAAATCTAAAGAAGTTGCTGCTTCATCAGATGCGCCTGCTGCTGCTGAAGGTCAACAACAATCACAGGAACAACAACAACAACAACAACAGCGTAGAGGTGGGGGTCGCGGTGACCGCAGAGGCGGCCGTCGAGGAGACCGACGTGGTCAGGAGCGTGATTCTGAGTGGCAGGAAAGAGTTGTTCAAATACGCAGAGTCTCGAAAACGGTTAAGGGCGGAAAGAAGATGAGCTTCAGGGCCATTGTTGTTGTCGGGAATGAGCGTGGTCAGGTTGGAGTAGGTGTCGGTAAGGCAGGAGATGTGATTGGCGCGGTTCGCAAGGGTGTCGCGGATGGCAAGAAGCATTTAGTTAAAGTGCCCCTTACTCGACATAGCTCTATACCAACTCTTTCAAATGGTCGTGATGGTGCTGCTAGTGTCTTGATTCGCCCAGCTGCCCCAGGTACTGGGGTTATCGCTGGTGGTTCCATTCGAACAGTTTTAGAGCTAGCAGGCATTAAAAATGTTCTGGCTAAGCGACTAGGTAGTAAAACACCACTAAATAATGCAAGGGCAGCAATGGTTGCCCTCGCTGGTCTCCGTACTCATAAGGAGACTGCAAAGGAACGGGGGATCTCCCTCGAGCAGATCTACTCTTGATTCCTCATGACAACACCTCGACTTGATTCTCTAAAAGCAAATTCTGGGGCACGTAGACGCAAACTACGTAAAGGGAGAGGAATTGCTGCTGGTCAAGGAGCAAGCTGCGGTTTTGGTATGCGGGGCCAGAAGTCTCGCTCAGGCCGACCAACTAGGCCTGGATTCGAAGGCGGCCAAATGCCCCTTTATCGCCGTGTCCCAAAGTTGAAGCATTTTCCACTAGTTAATCCAAAGTTTTTCACTGTGGTTAATGTCGCGGCGTTAAATGATCTCAAAGATGGCTCAAAAGTCAATCTCGACTCTTTGGTTAAAGATGGCCTAGTGACCAGTCCTAAACATCCTTTGAAGGTTCTCGGTAGTGGGAATCTTAAAGTCAAACTTGTTGTTCAGGCTTCTGCTTTTACTAAAGCTGCACGTGAAAAGATTGAAGCGGCTGGTGGCTCTTGTGAAATCCTCGATTGAGCTAAAAATCAAATACAAATTTCAATTTGCTCAGGGTTTAAGCTTATTTAATAGATTGTTCTTTTCGACTTTGCTACAAAAAACACAACACTTTCATTAGATACATGCTAGTTAGCAGGGGTAGAAATCCCAGTGCATCAGAGGTTATTTCTCAGTTGCTTACCAATCAAGAACTTCGAGGCAGAGTTCTTACGACTTTAGGGTTGCTTTTGCTTATCAGGCTTGGAATATATATCCCAATGCCTGGGATTGATCGAGAGGCTTTTAAGAGCTTTATTGAGCAAGGCGGACAGTTGATTGGATTCTTAGATATTTTTACTGGAGGAGGCATCTCCACTTTAGGAATATTTGCTCTTGGCATCCTTCCATTTATTAATGCTTCGATAATCCTTCAATTATTGACAGCGGCTTTACCTCAGTTGGAAGATCTACAAAAAAATGAAGGAGAAGCTGGTAGAAGGAAAATTGCACAAATCACTAGATATGTCGCACTTGGCTGGGGACTTATTCAAAGCATAATTTTTGCCTTAATACTTAGGCAATATGCTGTAGAAAGCATTAGTGAAATTGCCTTTGTTTTTCAAACAGCCTTGGCATTAGTCACTGGTTCAATGATAGTTATGTGGCTTAGTGAAATTATTACCGAACGAGGGATAGGTCAAGGTGCATCTTTGGTCATTTTTCTGAACATAGTTGC
Source organism: Prochlorococcus sp. AG-463-P14 (assembly GCA_003209275.1). GTDB lineage: Bacteria > Cyanobacteriota > Cyanobacteriia > PCC-6307 > Cyanobiaceae > AG-463-P14. Next base: position 9,388 of record QCRX01000028.1, on the reverse strand, counting down.
GACGCTTCCTAAGGCACTTAGCTCAACAATCGAAAAAGCGCAGACTGGAGACAGAAATGATGTAGTTGGAATCATTGTTTTGTTATTAGTTTTTTTAGCAACAATTGTTGGGATAATTTTTGTCCAGGAAGGCGCACGCCGCTTGCCTATTGTTAGTGCTAAAAGACAAATAGGAGGAACAAGTCTTCTGCCTACCCGCCAGAGTTATTTGCCTCTAAAGCTTAATGCAGGTGGAGTTATGCCTATTATCTTTGCTTCGGCATTGATATTTCTTCCGATAACGATAGCAAACCTAACAAAAAATCCTTTATTGATTAGGGCAGCTAGTGCTTTGAGCCCTGGTGCAGCAAATCCATGGCCCTATGCATTTGCATTTTTCACTTTGATTCTTGGATTCGCTTATTTCTATGCTTCATTGACTATAAATCCTATTGATATAGCCACTAATTTGAAACGAGGAGGAGTAGCAATACCGGGAGTTAGACCAGGGAGTGCAACTGCAAGTTATCTTTCTGGTGTACAAAATCGTTTAACTTTATTGGGCGGGTTATTCCTTGGATCAGTTGCAATTATTCCTGCTGCAGTTGAAAGAGCTACGAATGTTCAAACCTTTCAAGGTTTAGGTGCTACTTCTTTATTAATTCTTGTAGGTGTTGCTATAGATACTGCTAAACAGGTTCAAACTTATGTGATATCTCAGCGGTATGAAGGTCTTGTTCGCCAGTGATCAAATTCTTCCCCAGCTTATTCCCAACCTTTTTACTTGAATGAGTAATCGTTTGATCTTTCTGGGCCCTCCAGGGGCAGGTAAAGGTACTCAGGCCCAGAGGGTTTCTGAGTCCAATAACCTTTTGCATTTATCTACAGGTGATCTGTTGCGTGCAGAAGTTAAATCAGAAAGTGAACTTGGAAAGCAAATATCTGTAGTGATGAATAGTGGAGAATTGGTAAGTGATGAATTGGTATTATCAATAGTAGAAAGTAAATTGGTCAGCAAGAATTCAGGCTGGCTCTTAGATGGTTTCCCAAGAAATGTAACCCAGGCAGAAGCTCTACAGTCTTTATTAGAGAAGATTAATCAACCTGTTGAGCTTGTCATTTTTTTGGAAGTAAATGACGAGCTTTTGCTTCATAGGCTTATTGCACGAGGCCGAGCGGATGACAACGAGGAGGTAATTCGTAATCGACTTAAGGTTTATCGGGAGAAAACTGCTCCTCTTGTTCAGCACTACACTGATCAAGGAATACTAAAATCTGTGAAAGGAGATGGAAGCATTGAGTCCATAGAGACCCTGATACAGGCAATTTTAGTTTGACAATGTAGTAGAATTATTGTTTGGAAATTTGGAGAGCCACACCCATGAAGGTGCGTGCCTCAGTCAAGAAAATGTGTGAGAAGTGCCGGGTGATTCGACGCCACGGCCGGGTAATGGTCATCTGCACCACCCCCAAGCACAAGCAACGCCAGGGTTAGATCCCTGTAGAGCTAGTTGTAAGTCAATGGTTCTAGAATCTTGACTCTCTAGATCTTCTCCGCCTTAGTTGGCACCTGTTCCCCTTCGATTGATAGCTCAGTGGCAAGGATTGCCGGCGTCGACATACCCCGTGAAAAACGGGTTGAAGTTGCCCTCACCTACATCTATGGGATTGGTCTCACACGAGCCAAAACCATCCTTACTAAATCCGGAGTAAATCCGGACATACGTGTAAGGGATTTAGAGGATGGTGATGTCCAAAAGCTAAGAACAGCTCTTGAATCTTTCACTATTGAAGGTGACCTTAGACGTCAAGAGGGCATGGCTCTCAAGCGGCTACAGGACATAGGTTGTGTGCGCGGACGTCGTCATCGCATGAGCCTTCCAGTTCGAGGCCAACGCACTAGGACTAATGCCCGCACCCGCCGAGGTGCGCGTAAAACTGTGGCTGGCAAGAAGAAGTAAGCCACAAAACTCCTGATACTGCAAAATCCAGCACCTCTCACTTTTTGCCTAATAGGCCCACGAATATGGCCACACCAGCTAAGAAAACCGGCTCAAAAAAGGCCAAGCGCAACGTTCCTAATGGCGTTGTTCACATTCAAAGCACCTTTAATAACACAATTGTGTCAATTACTGATACATCGGGAGAAGTAATCTCTTGGTCTTCTGCCGGAGCCAGTGGTTTTAAGGGTGCTCGTAAGGGCACTCCTTTCGCAGCACAAACTGCTGCTGAAGCCGCTGCTAGGCGTGCACTCGAACAGGGTATGCGTCAAATAGAAGTGCTGGTGCGAGGACCAGGATCTGGACGTGAAACAGCTATCCGTGCCTTACAGGTAGCTGGTCTTGAAATCACTTTGATTAGAGACGTTACTCCTCTCCCTCACAATGGATGTCGCAGGCCTAAACGCCGCCGCGTCTGATTGCCCTTCTTTTCTAGCTAACTAACTCTCACCTTTACTGATTCAGACTGTGCTGCAATACCAGATTGACCGGATCGAACATCAAATTTCCGATGATCGTTCTCAAACCGGAGTTTTTTTGATAGGTCCACTTGAGCGTGGACAGGCAACCACGTTGGGTAATTCCCTGAGACGGGTATTAATGGGGGGGGCTTGAAGGAAGTGCAGTGACTGCTGTACGAATTGCTGGAGTAAATCATGAATATGCAACAGTGCCAGGAGTTAGAGAGGATGTTTTAGACATTCTTTTAAATTGCAAGCAATTATCCGTTAATAGTCGCAGTCCAGAATTAGAGATAGGTCGTCTAGTTGTATCTGGCCCTGCGGAAGTTAAGGCAAAAGACCTTCAGTTTTCTTCTCAGGTACAGGTTGTTAATGGTGACAGGCCAATTGCCACTATTCATGATGGACATAGCCTTGAACTAGAGGTTCATGTAGAGCGAGGAGTTGGATACCGTCCTGTAGATCGGCGAAATGAAGAAACAAGTGCAATCGATCTTCTGCAGATTGATGCAGTCTTTATGCCTGTTCGAAGAGTTAATTTCACTATTGATGAGACTGCAGTCGCAGAAGGAGGTTCTACAAGAGAAAGGCTTCGGATGGAGATAATTACTGATGGCTCAACTACGCCAGATGATGCTTTGGCAGAGGCTGCAAATCAGCTAATTGAGTTGTTTCAACCTTTAGCAACGGTCACTATGGTTGAGGAGGTACCTCAGGAGCCTGAGCCCTCTGCAGAAGCTCAAATTCCCTTAGAAGAACTCAACCTTTCTGTGAGAGCTTATAACTGCCTAAAGAGAGCCCAGGTAAACTCTGTTTCTGATCTAATGGGCTTCAGCTATGAAGACTTATTGGAAATTAAAAACTTCGGCTCCAAATCTGCAGATGAGGTAATCGAAGCTTTAGAGAGAATCGGGATTTCGATTCCACAAAGCCGTACTTCGGCTTGATCCGTTTCTTTGCAGCCCAAGAACTACTAGAACCATGCGTCATCAATGTCGAGTCCCACAACTTGGACGCCCTGCTGATCAACGCAAAGCGATGCTTCGTGGGTTGACTACACAATTAATTCGTGAAGGTCGAGTAAAAACTACAAAAGCGAGAGCTAAAGCTCTTCGAGATGAAGCAGAAAGAATGATTACCTTGGCTAAGGAAGGCAGTCTGGCTTCCAGGCGACGAGCTATTGGATATATCTATGACAAACAACTTGTACATGCTTTGTTTGATAAAGCTCAGGATCGTTATGGAGATCGCAAAGGAGGATATACACGCATCGTAAGAACAGTTCCAAGACGAGGGGACAATGCTCAAATGGCAATTATTGAATTAGTCTGATTAATTGAGGAGAGAAAGAGATTGGTTTGTCTAGGCACCATCTGATTTAGACAATGTTATATGAACCATCTTTGCTCAAAAGTCATGAATCGAATAAAAGAAGGATTGCTCTAAACCTTCAATACGATGGTCTTTCTTTTTGTGGTTGGCAGAAGCAGTCCAAAGGTGTAAGTGTGCAAAGTGTTTTGGAAGAAGCAATATCATCATTAGATCCTTTGAGGCCAATAAAGGCCGTAGCAGCAGGAAGAACTGATGCGAGAGTTCATGCCGCTGCTCAAGTGGTTCACTTTGATGCTTGTGGACCAATCCCTCCAGAAAGTTGGCCATCTGTTCTTAACAGCAGGTTGCCAAATACTATTAGGGTTATAGAGGCTGCTGGTAGGCCCTTTACTTGGCATGCTTGTTATTCAGCTATTTATAGGCGTTATCGCTACACCATTTACAACGGTTGCAATCCGAACTTGTTCTTGGCTCCATGGTGCTGGCATAGATATCAATACCGTTTAGATGATTGTCGAATGCGCTTAGCTATGGAAGGCCTAATTGGTTCGCATGATTTTGCGGCTTTTCAGAGGTCAGGTAGTAGTAGAGCTCATTCACGTACCACGATTCAGGAAGTTGATTTGGATAGGGTGGGGGATTTATTGGTTCTAGAGATTCAGGCGAGTGGATTTCTTTATGGCATGGTCAGGCTATTAGTAGGGCAATTGGTTGCTGTAGGCGAACATAGGTTGTCTTTAGAAGAGTTTGAGAGTCGCTGGAAAGAGAGACGCAGAGAAGACGTTAAGGAGGCGGCTCCGGCTCATGGCCTTTGTTTGTTGCGAGTTGGGTATGAAGAGCAGCTTTTCTCAAAAGTTGGATTGACTGAAAGTTTTCCTAGATTTCTTCTTGATTCCACAAACCCACCTAGGGATCCTCTTTCTTAGAGGTTTATGAATGAACGCATTGTTATTCGCATCTAAGTAAAGGGAATCTCGAAAGTGTAAAGTGTTTGTTTGAGCTTTCTTATTGAAATCTCATTTTGTCCAGTTCTATCCATTGTGATAGTGCATTGAATACCGGCATGCCGGCGAGATGAACAAGACCTCAATCCCTTCCATCGATTCTATTGACCGCCAGTGGTTTCTGGTTGATGCTGAGAATCAGACTCTGGGCAGACTTGCTTCTGAAGTCGCTTCATTACTTCGTGGCAAGAACAAGCCAAATTTCACCCCACATTTAGATACGGGAGATTTCGTTGTCGTTGTTAATGCTGAAAAGGTCCGAGTGACTGGTAATAAGTCAGAGCAAAAGCTTTATCGTCGGCACTCAGGCAGACCAGGAGGAATGAAAGTAGAAACTTTTAATTCACTCCAGGGAAGAATCCCAGAAAGGATTGTTGAGAAGGCGATTAAAGGGATGCTTCCTCATAATGCATTAGGAAGACAACTCTTTCGCAAACTCAAGGTTTATAAAGGCCCTGAGCACCCACATTCAGCTCAAAAACCACAAATTCTCCAGTTGCATTCAGCATCCTTAGCAAAATGAGCAGTTCTTCTAATAACAGTGTTGTTTATTGGGGTACAGGTCGTAGAAAAACCTCTGTGGCTCGTGTTCGATTAATTCCAGGTAATGGAACTATCACAATTAATGGGCGTCCTGGCGATCATTATTTGAATTTCAATCCTGCTTATCTAGCAGCAGTTAAAGCTCCATTGCAAACTTTGGGGCTTAATGAGGCTTACGACATTCTCGTCAATGTTTATGGTGGTGGCTTGACTGGTCAAGCAGATGCTATTAAGCAAGGAGCAGCAAGAGCTCTTTGTGAACTCTCGGCTGATAATCGTAAACCTTTAAAAATTGAAGGTCATTTAAGTAGAGATCCACGAGCAAAAGAACGGCGTAAATATGGACTGAAAAAAGCTCGTAAGGCTCCTCAGTTTTCCAAACGATAGAAGTGGAACTTTTCTTCCTCTGAATTCTCCTCAACTTTTACTTTCTCTCATGCCAAAACCTGATATCCATCCAACCTGGTATCCAGATGCAAAGGTTATCTGTAATGGAGAAGTAGTTATGACTACTGGCTCTACTCAACCAGAAATACATGTTGATGTATGGAGTGGAAATCATCCTTTCTTTACTGGTACCCAGAAGATTTTGGATACTGAAGGGAGAGTCGATCGGTTTATGCGCAAGTACGGAATGGCTAATGCAGATAATGACCCAGCTGATGCTAAATCAACTACAAAGGAGAAATCTAATCCAGCTTCTTCCACTGAAGCTGGAGAGTAAACATTCATTAGGAGCGTTTTCAATTTTGTACTTACTAGTTGATGGGTATGGACTCTTCAACTCTTAATTCAAGGCTTGAAACAGCTCAAAATAGTTTTCGGAATTTAGAGCTTCAGCTTGCAGATCCTGATGTAGCTTCGGATCCTAAACGCCTTGAAAATATTGCTCGTGAAAGGTCTCGTTTAGAGCCGCTTGTAATGGATTATCAAGCTCTACAGAATGTGGAGCAAGAATGGCTGCAAGCGAAGGATTTGTTGCGTGAAAGTAAAGGTGATAAAGAGATGGAGTCTTTAGCGCAAGAAGAAATATCTCAGCTTGATGTGAAGAAGGAAGATTTGCTAAAGCGACTTACATTGGCGCTCCTCCCACGTGACCCCAGGGATGAAAGAAGTGTCATGCTTGAGATCAGAGCCGGTGCAGGAGGAGATGAGGCGTGTTTATGGGCTGGAGATCTTGCAAGGATGTATGAAAGATATGGGCAAAGAGTTGGTTGGTCTGTTCGACCAATTAGTGCCACCGAAGCTGATTTGGGAGGGTTTCGTGAATTAATAATTTCAGTTAAAGGGGATGCTGTATTTAGCCAACTCAAATTCGAAGCGGGTGTACACAGAGTTCAAAGAGTCCCAGCAACAGAATCACAAGGTCGAGTGCATACCTCTACGGCAACTATTGCTGTTATGCCTGAGGCAGACCCTGTTGAAGTGCATTTAGAGCCCGTAGACCTAGAAATAAGTACTGCTCGTTCAGGTGGTGCTGGTGGGCAGAACGTGAATAAGGTTGAAACAGCTGTCGACTTGCTTCATAAACCAACTGGAATTCGCGTGTTCTGTACTCAGGAACGTTCTCAATTACAAAATAGAGAGAGAGCTTTGGAGATCTTGAGGGCTAAATTGTTAGAGATGCAGATTGCTGAGGCAAATGCTCGAGAAAGATCAGCCAGACTTGCACAGGTTGGAACAGGAGATCGAAGCGAAAAGATTCGAACTTATAATTACAAAGATAATCGAACGACTGATCATCGATTAGGTCGTAATTTTTCTCTTGAACCAGTTTTAGAAGGACAGTTAGAAGATCTGATTGGAGCTTGTATCGCAGAGGAACAACGAAGACAGATAGAAGAAATGAGCCTTGAGAAAGACGATTAAGGCTTGTTTTGTTAACTCCATCCGATTACATATTTACTCCATTCTTTATGCTTCCCTGAATTGATTTGTCGGTTTGCTTCGAAGCTTAAATTACTTAAAGGCCTTCTAGGAGATCGTTTTAAAGCCATGTTGGCTTCTTGGGGAGTGCGATTACTTTTTATGACATTGCAAGATAAGCAAGCGGTAGTGACGTTTTCCCAAACATCTCCTCCACCCCTGCTACGCGGAAAAACATGATCTATAGAAAGTTTGTCACCTGTGTATCCACAGTATTGGCAGCAGTTGTTATCCCGTTGCAATATATTTCGACGGGTCAGTGGTAGTTCTCGGAAGGGTACACGTACAAATTGACGCAATCTAATTACTGTTGGAAGCATAGTGTCAGGCCTTATTTTTTGGGTTGCATCCTCTTCCAAACTTTCTGCCTTCCCTTTAAGCATCAGCACCGTGGCTCTTCGCCAGGTGGTGATGTTTAAAGGTTCATAAGAAGCATTTAGAACCAGAACCTGGACCATGCCAGCTCCCAAGTTACGCGGCATGCTAGCTGCATTAGAAGGTTGTCGCAGTTCCTTCTTATAACCTTCGTGAAATGCACAATCTGATTGCACGCTCAGGTGAAAGGCATTTGATTCAGAATCTCGATGGGATAAATAAGGCTGATCCTCGTCAGCGAGCCTGGATAGAGGTTGATCCTTTTGCTGTTGAATCCAATACTAGAAACCTGGTAAGCCGTCTTTCCAAAGATTGCGTATTAATGGCAGTTGTTAAGGCAGATGGTTATGGACATGGAGCAGAGACTGTCGCTCGAGCTGCTCTCAAAGGTGGCGCTAGAAATTTGGGTATTGCTACTTTGCAAGAAGGGATTGAACTTCGGAAGGCTGGATTTACCTGCCCAATACTTGTTCTTGGCAACCTTATAGAAATAGAAGATTTTTCAGCTTGTTTGCAATGGAATTTGATGCCTACTCTTAGCAGTGAGAGGGAGGCTTTGATTTGCCAGAACATTGCAAAAAGCAAGAGTGCGATTTTTAGTGTTCAGATTAAATTTGATACTGGAATGACAAGGCTTGGATGTGATTTAGATCAAGCACCCAAGCTGATTGAAAATATTTTTAATTTTAGTCACTTAGATCTCAAGGGTGTTTATAGCCATTTGGCTTTGGCTGATGAAGAACAAAATGGTCAGATGAGAACTGTGACTAGTAAGCAACAGCAACGGTTTGAAAAGTTGTTGGAACTATTGCCTCAAGGGAAGAAAAATTTATGTTTTCATTTGGCAAATTCTGCTGGAACACTTCGTGATAAAAGTCTTCATTACGACATGGTTCGAGTTGGTCTCTCTCTTTATGGATATACCCCCATGAGACATTTAAAAGAAGATTTGGGTTTGCAGCCAGCTTTGGCAGTGAAAGCTCGGGTAACCCTCATTCGCGAGGTTCCTCGTGGGGTTGGAGTGAGTTATGGCCATAGTTTTATTACTGCTAGGCCTAGTCGATTAGCTGTCGTGGGTATTGGTTATGCAGATGGAGTGAATCGAGCTCTTTCGGGTCGAATATCTGTTCTTTTTAATGGCAGTTTTGTTCCTCAAGTTGGGGCAATAACTATGGATCAATTGGTTTTGGATGCAACGGATCAACCTGATTTGGAGATAGGTAGTGTTGTTACATTGCTGGGGAAGGAAGGTGATCAATGCATTACTCCTCAAGAATGGAGTGATTTGAGTGGATCGATCCCATGGGAGGTTCTATGTGGCTTTAAACACAGGCTTCCTAGAGTAGTAATTTGATGTTTTCTTAGTCAGCGTTTCTATTTGGTGCTAAGCGCATTGATAATGTAGGCATGCCGCTGGAGAGGTGGCTGAGTGGTTGAAAGCGGCTCCCTGCTAAGGAGTTACAGGAGGCAACTTCTGTCGAGGGTTCGAATCCCTCCCTCTCCGTATTAACCAAAATTCTCTGAGGACATTCATCAGAGGGAATTAACTAAATTTGATAGATCATTTGGGCTTTTAGGAGAGAGCATGGCTCAACTTTTGCTTAGAAGAAGAGAAGTCAATTACCGCAGTTGATTTCAAGGCAGGTTTTTTGGGAATTCCTCTTGCTAGAGGAGTGCTTGAATATTGGGATATCTTCAGGACCAAACAGTGCCAGATCAGAAAGCTGTTGCCAAGAAAAAAGCTGATGCGGACAGGAAAGCTGCTCTA